>JAMCWE010000247.1 GCA_023475265.1 Bacteroidota bacterium | reverse complement strand
TTATGATGCTTTTCAAATTCTATTTAATCGATCGATAAATACACTCGCAGATGCACTTAGATGCAGTCGTAATTCATTTGAGCTTTGTCCTTCACAAAATTATGCTGACTATAAAATAACCGGAAAACCTCCTAAACTTTATGATAGACCAATTGCCGTTCTTTTAGGACCAACATGTGTTAGTAACGGCGATTTAACAGCGCAGCGTTTAAGATACCATCCTATGGTAAAATTTTTCGGTGCAAGTTCGAATGCTTCTCTAGGATTTAATACATTTATAACAGATTTTTCAGGCTGGTTTCTTAGATATTCCATCGCCGATGCCTATCATGTTAACAATCCTGGAATTTATTTAAATAGAAGAGAATTCCCTATTGATTTTCCGGTTTGGCACAACCGGGATGACGTTGCTGCAGGTAAAGATGCCGTTGTTGAAAAAGCCTTGGATTGGATTAATAATTTAATCTATGGTCATGACCTAAAGGTGAACAAGTCTTACTATCATCCGGAGAATGATACATTAAAAGTGTCGGTACAAATTGAAAATCCAAATTTACATCAGACATCTTCTACGTTATATATTAATAACTCAGAAGGAAATTTAGTTGATTCACTCATACTTAATAGAATAGGAATATCCGGCAAATCGGAAACATGGAAAGGTAATTTATTAGTTCAGGGTTCAGAAGATTTCTTCAGCCTTTCACTTAGTGCAAAGGATATAACCGATGAGAAAGTTTTCACCAGCAGCTATATTTCTCGGTTTACAACTTCGGGACCGGTGACCGTTGACAGCATCGTATCTATAAAGAGCTCGAATAATTATATAAGTATACGGCCATTTTTTTATAATCACGGAATTAAAAAGACAATTAAAAATGTTACAGTAAAATTATCTTCGAAAGATCCTTGGGTAAATTTAATTAATCCAAGCGAAATAATAATTAATGATATTGTGCCTGATTCTATGGTAGGTTCATCTACCTGGAGCTGTGCCGGTTTAGTCGATTCATTTTTCCCTGGATATATTAATCTTAGTTTTGAAATAATGAGTGACGGCTGGGTAAACTGGACAGACTCAATTCGAGTAATAATTGAACCGGTCGGAATAAATGAAGAAAAAAATCTGCCGATAACATTCAAGCTGGAACAAAACTATCCCAATCCATTTAATCCTGAAACTACAATTACATATTCAATTGGCAAAAGCGGAATGGTTGATTTATCAATTTATAATATTCTTGGTATAAAGATTAAAACACTTTTAAATAAATATCTTTCTGTGGGAACTTATAAAATTAATTTGGACGGCACACTTCTATCAAGCGGTATTTATTTTTGCAAACTGCAAACCGAAAATAATATGAAGGTTATAAAGATAGAATTGTTGAAGTAACTATTTTAATAAAAAAGAAAGCTACAACATTTTTCTACCACTGCGTCTCTATAAGTATCGATAAAAGCCGAAGCTATTTGCTTGCAGATTAATCTTCTTCTTCTTTGTCTAATTTTTTTACCTGTTCTCGAATTAATTTCAACTTCGTCAACTTCGCCTAATTCTTTAATAAGCTTTTCAATGGCATTTGTTCTGTCTTTTAACTCCCTAAATATGCGCCTCGCCTCGCCAATATCGAGCACATAGGCTTCATCTTCCTTTAGTTGAATACCTGTGTAAAAACATTTAATCATTGTTAAGCTTATTATATAATGTATTAACACTTATTAAACCTTACTCAAAAATACATTAAATCTATTTTCATTTATTCTCTTTATTTTTCATAAAACTTTTGACACTAACCAGTATCATCTAAAAAAATTTTTATCATCTATTCTAAGCTCTTTAGCAAATTTACTGAACCTAAAAGAAATATTATCTGCGGCATATCTGTCTAAAATAAATTATTTCGTCCCTATGGGACTCCGAATTATTAGACTATTATGTCTTCTAGAAATATTGAATCCCTAACGGGATTATCAAATTATTTGATGAAAATGAAAAGGTTATTGTCCCGGTAGGGACAAAATAATTATAGAATTAAACAATCAAAACCAGTCAAAAGTCCCTTAGGGACGAAATAGGGTTTCTATTTCAAGATAACAAATCAATTGGAAATTTCTATATATTCTGAATTTATTTTTTCATGTTAAAATCATTTTGGACAGAATGATCAGCGAACCAAAAAATTCGTTCTTTATCCCTTGGTTTTATATTCATATTTCCTTAAGTTGTATACAGTTAAATATGACTCTGCTATTTACTGTTAGGGGAGCCTAATCTAATTCGGTTCCAATTTTTTTGACGCTAATATGTTCTGAGAAATTTTGTGCTATTGTATTGTAAATTAAATGCCTTCAAGTGGGGCAGCAAAAAACATAAACAAAAATAAATGGTGAGGTACAATATGGTGCTCAATAAGGTAAGCGCAGTAATAACTCAAGAATCGGTAGAGACAACCAATGCCGATTTAAAGAAGATCGATTCGGAACATTCTTATCTAATTTCCTTAACATCAGATGAACGGCAAGCGCTGCCGAAGCCCGGCTCAAAGAGCCTGGATTTTATGGAAAAGTGTTTGGCGCTCGGTAAACAGAATCCAAATTTTCTTCCGCGCAATTTCACTCTTGAAGAAATGGAAAAGGACATAAACCTTTACAGAATGCTGAACCAGATAAATCAGCCATTATCGGCTTTAGCTCAAAAATTTGCCGACACAACAACAGAGGCATACGCCGAAGGATACATATCAGCATTAAAGATTTACAATTTAGCAAAAGATGCTGGTGAAGAATTGGCTGGTTTTGATGATGTGATTGATGATTTGGCTAAACGTTTTTCACGTAAATCTAAGTTAAAAACAGAAAATCCACCCTCCGCTTGACATTTTGGCATATTTCTGCCAAAACGAACCTATATAAAGGGTTCATTTTCCTATTCTTCAGATAGGTTGATGAACCTTTTTTATTGACTGGCTATTCTCCCGGGGTGGTTGTTGGACAAGCCGGGATGAACGCCGAACCTTTTTTTCAGAATTGACCACATTGTGGGATGAAGCTTGAACCTTTTTTGTCCACAGATGAACCAGGCGGATAGGAGCTTGAACCTGCCTGAACAGTCATTCCGGTTTTGGAGTTCATGATTGAGCAAATAATGTTCAGTCTCCAATTTTAATACCGAACGATGGCTGAAAGAGATTGGGCCGTTAACGATGAAAGCGGGAAATTTACTTGATAAATTATTTACCAAACTGTAATTTAGATTTAAAAGTATGATAAGATAAAATGACGGTCATTATGTATATTTGACTTATAATAATTAGTTAAGCAAAGAGGTAACTATGCAATCAGAAATATCTATTGGAATAAACATATCTAGAGAACAAATTATCGATGCAATTAAAAAAATGAAAAAAGAAGATAGAACATCGTTAATTGAAGATATCCTTGCCGCCTCTAGTCCCGAATATTTAAAAAGTATTCGTGAGGCGCGCGAAGATTACAAAAAAGGCAGAGTATTTTCTCATGCTGAAGTTTTTAAGAGTAAATGAAATACGAGCTTGTATATACTAAAAGGGCTGTCAAAGATATTCAACATCTTTTTTTAACTTCCACAATATTACCATGCTAAAAAGAATTTATTTTATTCCTCTGTTGAAATGAAATTATTTCATCTATTTTTGTATTAGCATAATCTTTTTAAGGTGGAATATTGACAGACTTCGAATCGGCATTTCTTCAAATTCAAAAACTTGTAAAAGACTTTAATAAAAATCTACTCAACAAAACAATTATAAAAGGTGTAAAAGAGTACTGATGAAGAAATATAATTTTATAAAAAGAACAATAGACAATCTTGTTTATGAGCTTTACAGCTTAAAGGAAGAAGAAATAAAAATAGTGGAAGGATGTTAACCTCACCCGATTCACTTTATAAATCAATATCATTAAGTTAAGCCCGGCACCAAACAAAAAGAAGGTTGTCCCCTCCTACGGAGGGGCGAGGGGTGGGTCAATAAATAGTAACAGTAAATAATATAGTTTTCCTATTACAATAATGAATCGAAGAAAGATAAGAAAAAAGATGAAAGATTAAACGAGCTTGGAGTTACAGTTCTGAGATTTTGCTATTTAGAAATAATACATAATTTGGAAAAAGTGATTGAGAGTAAAGAACAATGGGTGGATAAAAATTCCGAAAAATAAACCCGCCCCTGCCCCTCCAGTGGAGGGGACGATGTGCTTTTGTTTATTTGATAGGACGTATTTATTTAATTACTTACTTCATGACAACTTAAATTATGCGAATAAGATAGAAATGCAAAAAAAGATAAATAAAATTCTTTCTTCGACAACTTTCGCTTATAGGACACTTGACTTCTTTCTCAATTTATCAACGCCGGATAATCTTCCCAAAAACATTACCACGATGAATCCCTACGAAACTGAGGAAGTAAAAAACATCGTCATCGAATTCTTCAAAAAATATTTCAACGATAACAACAAAAGAATTTTGGCGCTCGGTATAAATCCGGGCAGGTTCGGCGGCGGCATTACCGGCGTTTCATTTACCGATCCCATCGCGCTTGAAAAGTTCTGCGGAATTAAAAACGGCTTTGATAAAAAGAGAGAAATCTCCAGCGAATTTATTTATTCTTTTATTACAAAGTACGGCGGCGTTGAAGAATTTTATTCCAAGTGCTTCATCAGCGCACTTTATCCGCTTGCATTGATTAAAGACGGATTGAATTACAACTACTACGATGAACAGAAATTATTTAGAATATTGAAGCCGGCTATTGTAGACTCTATAAAAGCTCAAATTGATTTTGGAATTAAAAGAGATTTTGTAATCTGTCTTGGAAGAAAAAACAGCTTGTACTTAAAAGAGATAAATGATGAACATAATTTTTTTGATAAGATAATTGTACTTGATCATCCGAGATACATTATGCAGTATAAACGGAAGTCGATGCACAAATATTTGGATGAATATATTAAGGCTTTTAACGACTCTTAAATTAAACATTGAAACTAATCTGCCGTTCCTATTTCTAAAAGATCACTTATAACGCCGTAAGCAGTATCGATCAGCGAAGGATTTTCCTGCACAATAATTATAGGATTCATTAAATCGGTTTCTATGCGCAGCACCGAGCCGCTGCCCGTTACTTTAGAAAATATATGATCATCCGGAACTTCTTCAACGGCAACGCGAGTAATTAATCTTTCATCTTTATAAAACGCCCTGCACACAAGTTTAAGATGGTAGCCGCGTTCATAAGCATTTTGAACTTGTCCCACCGTAATGCCCCTTATGCCTTCTCTCAAAACATCAAATGGAGTAATTGAAACGTTCACTAAAACATTAGTTAATACCGCAATCTTCGCTGCTGCGTCCCAGCCGTCAATGTCGTTTGCAAAATCCGCTTCCACAAAGCCAAGCCGCTGCGCTTCTTTAAGCGAATGCTCGAACGACTTCCCGCTTTCCATTTCCGAAAAAATAAAATTTGTTGTTGAATTAAGAATGCCGGAAAGTCCTTTAACTTTGCAGCCTTTTAGATTATTACGGTAAAGATTGAAAATAGGTGCGCCGTCCATTACGGCAGACTCGAATAAAAATTTGCAATCGTTTTTTTGTGCAAGCAAATGAAGCTCTTGATATGAAAACGCTGCCGGTCCTTTATTTGCAGAAACCACATGTTTGCCGCGGTTCAATGCAGCCATAACATTTGAAACAGCAGGCTCTCCATTCTCTTCAATCGATAGAGTCGTTAGTTCAACTAAAATATCATAATCTAATTTCTTTATCGCTTCGTCAACACTCATTTCAGAATAATCGGGATTGTGTTTTGAAAAGCGACTATTCTTTTCAAACTCATTAAAGTTTTTTTCAAGATGAAGTCCATTTTGATTTACAACAGCGCCGCGCGTCTTTGTAAAAATCCCGACAATGCTTGGATTAAATCCTGCAAGGTTTGGATATTTATCTTTTGATGAAATTAAAATCTCAGCAGCTTTTCTTCCAACATTTCCGAAGCCGATAAATAAAAGTTTCGGTGATATTAATTTCGATTTTGTCATTTTGATTTCTTCTTTGAAATTGATTTTACTTCAGCTAGTAGTCTATGGACTTCATCGATAGTGTTGTATAATGAAATGCCTGCTCTAATCAATCCGCCTTTTTCAAACAATCCTAAAACTTCAACAGCACGGATTGCATAAAAGTTCCCGTCCCAAACGCAGATTCCTTTTTCACCAAATTTCTTGCATGCTTCCGATGGTTCAATTCCAGCAATAGTAAAAGAAACCGTTGGCGCTCTTAATTGATCGTCAAATGACTGCCCGAAAACCTTAACGCCGTTAATCTTTTTTAATTCATCATACAGAGTTGAGGCAAGATAATGTTCATAGGAGTTTATTCTTTCCATTGCATCAACAAGCTTGGATCGAAATGAATTTCCTTCACCAAATGATGAGATATATTCTATCGCAGCTTTAACGCCGGCAATTGCAGCATGATTAAGCGTACCGGTTTCAATTCTATACGGAGCCTTTGGGTCTTGGGTGCGAAGCCTGTCTGTTTGTAACTGTTCAAGCAAACCTTCGCGCGAATATAAAATTCCTACATGAGGTCCGTAAAATTTATAAGCTGAACAAATTAAGAAATCAACTCCAAGCGATTTAACATCAATTGAAAAGTGCGGTGCATAATGAACCGCATCTACCATAAGCAGCGCGCCGACTTCATAAGTAAGCTGCCGGACAAGCTTAACGTTATTTACGGTTCCAAGCGCATTGGATGATAATCCCATTGCAACTAACCGGGTTCTTTCGTTTATTTTTTCTTTGAAGTCAAAGTAATCCAAAGTGCCGTCTTGCTTGAGAAGAACTTCTCTAACAACAATTCCTTGTTCTCTTAAGTTAAGCCACGGTCCGCGGTTCGCTTCGTGATCGAGCTGCGTAATTACAATTTCCTCTCCTTTTTGCAATGATCTTCCTATTGCTTTGCTTAAAGAAAAATTAAGCGTCGTCATGTTCGCGCCGAATGAAATGCATTCAGCATTTTCCGCACCAATAAAATCAGCGGCGGCTCTGCGGGCTTGCAATATCATTTCATCCGATTCGATCGAAGTAATGAAATATCCATGAGTATTTGCATTCGAATTTTTATAATAATTTGAAATTGCTTCAATCACTTTTGTTGGAACCTGGCTTCCACCTGGGCCATCAAGATATGCAAGTGGATATCCGTTTACTTTTTTATTAAGCGATGGAAAATCATTTCTATGTTTAATAATCTCTTTGAATTGTTCCGGTTTCGTTTTCATCTAATAAATTCCTTTTTGATGATGAAATTATTTTATGAATTTTTAATTACACAAAATTCCTTTTTAGAAAACTTAAAAATGCTTTGTTTACTGCTTCGGGATTTTCAATCTGCGTCATGTGTGCAGCATCGGGAATAACAACAAACTCAGCAGAATTAATTTTTTCCGACATGCTTTTCATTGAAGAAGGCGGAGACAATTTATCTTCTTCACCGCAAAGAACAAGAGCCGGTATTTTAATTTTGCTTAAATAAGATGTCGTGTCGGTTCTTCCCTGCATTGCAAGCAAACATCCCTTGACACCGATTGGATCAGACTTTAATGATCTTGCAAGTGTTTCCTTATATTCTGTAAGACTTCTTATTGATTCTTCAGTAAAACAGGTCGGAACAAAATCTTCTACAAACTTTTGAACGCCCTCATCATTAATTTTTTTAATTCCTGCTGCTCTTTTAAGTTTAACTTCGTTTGTATCGGCTTCGGATTTTGTATCGCACAGAATTAATCCTCCAAGTTGTCCTTCAATTCGTTCAACTGCTCGAAGAACAATGTATCCGCCCATCGAAAGCCCGCACAGAACAGGCTTATCAAGCTTTAGTTCATCTATTATTTCTTCAAGATCATCGACAAAAGATTCCATTGTAAATTGTCCGTCACCAGCAGGCGAATTTCCCAGTCCGCGAATATCATAGGAAATACAGAAATATGAATTTTGCAAAAATGAAATTTGTTTGTCCCACATGTTATGATCATACGGAAAGCCATGAATAAATACTATGGGTGTGGCTAAAGGATTTCCATGTTTGTATATTGAATTACTTTCTTTTCGGGATTTCATAGGTTCTTCATCGTTTTAATTTGTTCGCAATAAAATCATAAATAAAATTAAGGATTATACCATGAAAAATAAATTTAAAATCCTCATGATTATTTCTACAATTTTAACGTGCCAGGGCTTTGCACAGAAAGACACAACCCTGAATAAGTGGATTCCAACAGCAATTGCCGGATTAAATATAAGTCAGCTTGCATTAAGCAACTGGACACAAGGCGGAGAAAATTCTCTAACCTGGACTTTAACCGGAAACCTTGGATTAAAATATTTAACAACCGAATGGCGCTTTAAAAACGATATTAAGATTGCGTATGGAAGAACAAAGCTCGGCGGCGCAGATTTCAAAACCAACGATAATGATTTTTATATGGAAAGTGTTTTATCGAGATCTTTCGGCTGGGCTGTCGATCCTTTTATCGGCAACACCATCAGAACTACTGTTACAACCGGATACACATATACAAACAATACAGCCACAGAAATAGCAAACTTTTTTGATCCTGGTTATGTTACGCAAAGCTTGGGTTTTACTTATGATAAGCTTTCAAATTTTAATACGAGATTGGGAATTGCAATACAGGAAGTTTTTACTAATAAATTCCGGCAGTACTCAGACGACCCTACAACCACCAAGGTTGAAGCTTTTAAATTGGAAACCGGTATGCAATCGGTTACAAACGGTAAGTTTGATGTAGCAAAAAATTTATTATTCACGAGCAGCCTTACTCTCTTCACAAGATTTAATAGTCTTGATGTTTGGGATGTTCGGTGGGATAACGCTCTGATAGCAAAGATAAATAATTGGATGAATGTAAATCTAAGTTATCTTTTGATTTATCAGAAAGATCAATCACCGACAACACAAATGAAACAAGCGCTTCAGCTTGGCATTGTTTATGCGATTCTTTAAACTAAACAATTATTGAAAGAAAATGTTTTGCATCAAACAATCGATATAAATATTAAAATTATTTTTTAATATTTTAATCTTGATTTAGAAAATATATTTTTTATCCTATGAAAATTGCATTTCTCAGTTCGGAAGCTGTACCGTACGCTAAAACAGGCGGCCTGGCGGATGTTGCCGGCTCATTGCCAAAAGCCTTGGAACATTTAGGATGTGAAGTCAAACTTTTTATTCCAAAGTACTATTTAATTGATGAGGAAGAATTTGGTTTGCATTACAATTGGGAGATTGGCGAAATTCCAATAAAAATTTCTAACCACACTCGCTCCGTTCATGTTTATCAATCTCATTTACCCGGCTCTAATGTTGAAGTTAATTTTATAGACTGCCCGCATTATTTTCATCGAGATCAGATTTATACAGACGGCTTTGATGAGGATGAAAGGTTTATTCTTTTCAACCGCGGCGTAATTGAAACTTTACAGCGGATGAAATGGGCGCCAGATATTATTCACTGCAACGATTGGCAAACCGGATTGACTCCGCTTTATTTAAAAGAAAATTATGCGTGGGATAAATTGCTCGAATCAACTGCTTCTCTTTTTACAATTCACAACATTGGATACCAAGGCAGATTTTCAAAAGAATCAATTAAACATGCGGCAATCAGAGAAGATTTGTTTTATCCCGGCGGCCCTGTCGAATACCACGGTGATTTTTCTTTTATGAAATCCGGGATTATGTTTTCCGATATTATCAACGCCGTAAGCGTAACCTACGCAAAAGAAATATTAACTCCTGAGTTCGGCTCAGGAATGGAAGATTCTTTAATAAAAAGAAAAGATGACCTGTTCGGAATTTTAAACGGCGTTGATTATTCAGAGTGGGACCCGCAGACCGATAAATTTATTCCGTATCATTATTCTTCTAATGATTTGAAAAACAAAATAAAGATCAAACAAGAACTTCTAAAGAAATTCAATATAAAATTTGACGAAACTGTTCCGCTGATTGGAATTGTCTCTCGAATGGTCAGTCAAAAAGGTTTCGATTTAGTTGAAGAAGCGGCGAACGATCTTATGCGGCTAAATGCTCAATGGATAATTCTTGGAAGCGGCGAAGATAGTTATGAAGAAATGTTCAGAAATCTTCAACAAGCATACCCGGACAAGGTTGCTTTATATATAGGTTTTAATAATGAGCTTTCACATTTGGTTGAAGCTGCTTCAGATATTTTCTTGATGCCTTCACTTTATGAACCGTGCGGGCTTAATCAGATTTACAGCTTGAAATATGGAACAGTTCCTATTGTCAGAAAAACTGGTGGCTTGGCTGATACCGTAATAAATTCGAATGATAACAATTCCGGTACTGGTTTTACTTTTTCTGAATATTCTTCAAATGCTTTGATCGGTTCCATAAAGCTTGCGATAGTATCTTTTAACAAAAAAGATGTTTGGCAAAAAATTCAAATCAACGGAATGGCGGAAAATTTTTCCTGGGAAAGTTCTGCAAAAAAGTATATCGGTCTTTATGAACTCGCCGTGAAAAAAAGAAAAAATCCAAACCTCTAAAATCATTATCGATAAATGATTGTTATTCAATTTAAATAACTTTAGTTTTCTCAAAGGTTATTCTAATTCTTTGTAAAACTAAAAAGTGAATTGATAACAGAACTTACAAAAAGGAGAATTAAATGAACGCCGCAGAATTAGTTAACGTTTCTTCTAATTCAAAGCAAAGCAGCCGCGTTTCCTCAATTGATGCATTCAGAGGATTCACCGTGCTTGCAATGATATTTGTAATTCAAGTTGCCGGTTATACCGGCTTACCTTTAACAATGTCGTGGTTCGGAAGCCCGCCGGTATCAACGTTCAAACATGCCGCAGATGCTGTTGGCGCAACAACCGGCATTGGCTTAACATTTACAGATTTGGTTGCGCCGTTTTTTGTTTTTATTGTCGGAATGGTTCTTCCGTTAAGCAAAAAAAGAAGAGGCGCAGAATGGTGGAAGCATGTCGGCACAAGAACTTTTATGCTAATCTTTCTTGGAGTAATTTATATTTCTCTCGCGCTGGGTTCTGCAAATGCCTGGGGCGGATTATCATATTGGTGGGGAATTCTTCAAGCGATTGGCATTGCATATTTCATGGGCGCCGCATCAATGATGCTGAACAAATGGCAGCGATGGATTTTGGTTTTTGTTATTGCCGCTTTTCATCTTTTCATGTCGATGCATTTCAATTGGTGGCTGCATCTTGGCGATCCGGGCAAAGGATTTTTAACCATCGCAAATCTTTCCGGCGATCCTCTAAGACCGCTTACAATTCACTGTACTCCGTGGGCGTCAATATCATATGGGATGATTACAATTGTTGGAACGCTGCTTGGAGAATCTTTATTAAGTCATTCACACAAAACAATAATCACCCAATCAATTTTAATCGGCGTTATTCTTTGCGTTATCGGTTATGTTTTGCATTTGTATGATTGGCCAAACTTTGCAATGAACAAAGACACCGTTTCGGCTTCCTATGCAATTTTCACTTCCGGTTTTTCGGCAATTACATTTCTAATTTTTTATTTGATAATGGACGTTGCAAAATATCAAAAGTGGGCGTGGGCATTTATTGTTTTTGGCTCTAATGCTTTGCTGGGATATTTTCTTCAACCGATCGTAAGAATTTTTGCTTATGCGTTGGGATTCAAACCATATTTAATCGACTTAAGCGGATGGTACGCAATGTTTATCGGACTCGTTTGGACCGCCGTATTGTGGGTTGTTTTACTTTGGTGCAACAAAAGAAATATTTATTGGAAAATATAAAATGAATTTATGAAGGATTTAAATTTCAATCCTTATAAAACAAAAGATGAATTTCGGCAAAACTACAAGCTTCACGATCTTGCTGAAACTTATGGCAAGAATCTTTTAATACAATGGGGATTTGGTTTTACGGAATTTGGGAAAGACAACCGTCATCAAAAAGTTTGGGAAGATGGAGAAGATCAACCGGATCTAATTATCGAGTATAATGGAAAAAAAGCTTTAGTTGATTGGAAAGGAAAACATCATCCGATTTGGCTTAGTAATAAGCGCGCAATTCTTTCGTATGAAAGTTGGAAAAGCAAATTAAATCTCCCTGTATTGATTTGTTTTGCGTTATTTAATAATCACGAAGCCTTTCTCGATTTCAAATTTGCTTGTCTTGGTGTTCATTCTTATACCTCTTCCAATCAAAAAGAATGGGATAAAAATACAACTGTTGAATTTGAAAAGGATTTGCCCGAATTTACGAAAGCAAACGTTTTGAAATATCTTATTTAAATTTTTAGGCATTCCCGGTTTTAATATTTCATAGGAACATTTTTTATGCGCACAAGTTACAAATTAAAACAGGATTTAGAAGAAATTTTTCGAACTTCAAATTCATCGGATGAATTATTCGATGCATTCAGAGCAGCAATTGAAAAAAAAATCCACGACGAAGATCTTTACAAAATCTTACTTCGAAACAAAGCTCTTTCCGCCGATGAAATTTCTATGTTTGCAGAAAAAATCTGTAAAGAATTTCCGGACCTTTCTTACAACATTTATTTTTGTGTTGGGCAGCTTTTCGAATCTATTTCATCATACGGAAAATATCTTGAGCGGGCATTTTTATTTTACTCAAAAGCCGCCAACAGCAAGCCTTCGCTAAATGAACCATATTTAGCAATAGCAAAAATGTATAACTTTGAGTTTAACATTCCAAAGTTTGAAACTATTATACAGGTAATTGAGGATGCAATTGCAAGGGTCGATTTGAAAAGTCCGCTTTGTTTTTCGCTTGCTAATCTTTATAAGAAAATCGGCAATAATGAAAAAAGCATTGGTTATCAAAAGTTGGGAGAAATCTATCAGCGGGAAGGAAATTGAGTTTAGGAATTCATTTTAATAATAGTAACCGATTGAGAAATAGAAAAACGTATCTCCAAAACTAAGCGGATTGCCGGGAAGATCTTTCACAAATAAAAAACTTTTCCCGATTGAAAAATCTGCCGGTCCTATCGGAGTATCAAAAGAAAGCGTAGCCCCGATACCGTGCCTTAAATCTTTAAAGCGAATTTCCTCTTGTTCGGGCCATACATATCCTAGATCGTATCTTGCTTTAAAGTAAGTATCAAAGAAAATTCTGAAAGGAATTTTATAACGATATTCCAGCGAAGAAAGAAAAATTTGTCTTCCTCTAAATTCATTATCTCTCATTCCAAAAAAATTATTTTGGCCTCCCAAGGAATATTGCTCGCTGAGTGGAAGGGTTTTGTCGGCAAATCCTAATTCAAATCTTGGAGAAAAAGTATTAACACCTCCAAATGTAAAATAGCTTTTGTAATAAAAATTTATGTTTGTAAATCCAATATCGCCTCCGAAAATTGTCTGTGCCGATTCATATTCGCCTTTAAAATAAAATCCTCTTTGCGGATATGGATATTTGTCTTGAGTATCTATTGTAGAGCTGGCTTTCAAACTTACTATATTTGTTCTGAAAGGGTTCTGGGTGTTTTGCTGTAAGTTTTCAACTTGATCGACCTGGTATTTCCCGTCGAGAATCAAGTTGCCGAACCGTTCAACTTGAGTACCAACAGAAAATGAACCGCCATAAAAAGTTTGCCGGTATTCTCCGTCTTGATTCCTTTCAAAATGTGCGGCGCTTTTTGTTGGAACGTCTGAATAAGAATAAATGTCGTCGAATTTATAAAATGCATTTATCTTATAAGTTAAGTAAGTATTAAAAATTCTATTTGATTTTTGTTCAAGGCTGAAAGCTCTATTTCTTTGTCCGCCGAAAAGCAAAAGCCCTAACTCTGTTCCGGTGCCAAAAAGATTTTCATCAACAACATCGAGGCTAAGCTGAGCCTTGTTTTCATTATCGATCCTGAATCCAACCCGAATCAAGCTTGCTGTTTTTTCCTGAACATCTATCACTAAAATATTATTGCCGCCATTTCTTTCTACATTAAGAAAAATTTCATCAAATAAATTTGTGCTTCTTAAATTTGTGAGCCCTTGTTTGAGATTATTATAATTAAAATAATCTCCTACCTTTAACGGAAGCTCTCTTGTAATTATAGACGGGAGAGTGTATTTATTCCCTTCTATTTTGATTGCGTAAATTTTTCCTTCATCAAAAGAGATTTTCAATTCTCCGGAATTTTCATCGAAGTTAATTTTTTTTATTTCCGCCAGGGAGTAACCTTTCTCCCTGTAAAGATTTAAAATCCGAATTGATTTTGATACGAGTTTTTTGGGATTGTACGGCTCGTTTATAATGCCCTTTAGAATTGAATAGACCGCGCTGCTATCAACCAAAGTAACTCCGTCAATTTCTAATTTTTTCACCAAGGAATTTTCTTCTGCGATAAATTTAATCTTCGCGTATTTATTAAATTGCGTTATTTCTGCCTTAAGACTTTTATAAATTCCTTTTGAATAAATAGTATTTAAATCTTTCATAATTTCAAAATTAGAAACGGAATCTTGTGTCGCATATTTTTGAATATACGGAGTTTCTAAGCTGGTATTATTGCTATCGATTAAAACATCATGAATAAAAAATTCCTTTAAACCTAAATTTTTTTTGAATAAGGAATCTAACTGTAGCTTAATGTTTTCGGTCACGGGAACCGTTGCCTGATAGCCTTTTAAAATTAAAGAATCGGGATTTGAGAAATCATTGATAGCAATATCATCCAAATCAGGTGTAATAATATTGTTGGCAAGTTTCAACTGGGCTTCATTAATGCGCTTCATTGGAATGCTTACTACTTGATCGGCAACTTCCCACGGAAGCGATAGCTCTCCTTCAGGATGCAATTCGCTGGTTGTATTAACTGCAATTATATAATCGCCTCCCATTTCGGATGCAATTTTCACGGGAATGTTTGCAACCAAACCACCATCAACTAATGTTAATGAATCAACTTTGACCGGAGATAAAAAGAATGATACGCTTGAACTGGCTCGCATCGCCTCGCTTAAAGAACCGCCACCCAATATAACCGGCTGTCCCGTAACAAGGTTTGTACAGACCGCTCTAAATTTTTTTGTCATTTCGTCAAAATTGGAATCTGCATGAATTGGTGCCTGAAAAACTAGCAGGTTTAAATAATTTGATAATTTCTGACCGCTGTTTAAGGAAGTTGGCAGAACCAAGCCTAGGCCTTTTAATCTTAAAGAAAAAATTGCTTTGTCTTCGGTAATTTTTTGATCAACAAACAATTCTCGTCTATTTGTTTCTCTATCTGAAGACAATAGATTATCCCAATCTGTATTTAGTGCGATCGAATCCAGTTGATCCAAACTATATCCCGCGGCGTAAAGCCCGCCAACAATGCTTCCCATGCTTGTTCCAACAATTATATCAATTGGAATGTTAAAGTCTTTTAAAGCTCTAAGCACTCCAATCTGAGCTAAACCACGAGCGCCGCCTCCGCTTAATGCAACTGCAACTTCGGGCATTTGGGAAGATACGTTCTCGGTTAAACCGAAAGGAAGTTTTTTAATTTTTGTTTTAACTGATAAGATGTGGGTGGTTTGTGCAAAAGACAAAGAAAAAAGAAACGGTAAGGTTAGTAAGAATATTTTTTTGAAGAATATCATTTAAATAAATGTATTGTGTCTCTTGGGAAAATTAATTTTTCCCATCTTGTTTAATGCACTTCTCAACACATTTTAATCTTAAATATACCGAATCCACCTAAGAATAAAAGATTCAGAGCAGCTAATGAAATTATCGTTTTCTTTTTTGCTGAACTTTTGCATTTTGCTCAGCTGCTTCCATCAGCCTACCCATAAGCCCTTTAGATTTCTTCGGATTTTTTACTGGTTGTAATTCCATTCCATCGTGTTTATGGTTTATATAATACTGTTGACCAATTGAAAATAAATTGAACATAAAATAATATAAGTTCAAACCAGCAGGAAAACTCATAAATAATAACGTTAAGAAAATAGGCATTACATAAATTAGCGCTTGCTGCTTTGGATCTTTAACAGTCATCTTTTGCTGAATAAACTGCGTAACACCCATTAACAAAGCTAAGCCGCTAATTTGGTCTATCCCAAAGAATGGAATTTTAAATGGTAAAGTATAAATTACATCCGGGCGCGAGAGGTCTGTAATCCAAAAAACAAAGGGCTGCTGGCGGAGTTCTATAGCAACTTTTAACAAACCCCACAACGCAATAAAAACCGGCATTTGCAAAAGTATTGGCAAGCATCCTCCGGCAGGGTTTACGCCGTATGTTGAATAAAGCTTCATGGTCTCTTTATTCATTTTTTGTGGGTCGTCTTTATATTTTTCTTTTAGCTCGGTTATCTTGGGCTGAAGAAGCTGCATTTTCTTCATCGACTGAAAACTTGATTTCGTAAGCGGATACAGTACGAGCTTTATGATAAGAGAGAAAACAATTATTACGAGACCATAGTTGGGAATGAATAAATGTAAAAAATTAAATAGAGGCAAAAGAACATATTGAGCAATTGGCTGCACGATAAATTTTAGCCACGCCATGCTGCTAAACTCTACAATCTTATCAAAATTATTTCCATACGACTTAAGAATATTATAATCTGCCGGACCGATGTAAATTGTAAAATTTTTCTGTTTAATTTTTGATGTGTCAAATGGGAGTGCTAATCGAACATTATAATAAGCTCTTTCCCCGTTATTCGCGTATGCTATCTTTGTCCCATCAATATATGCGCCATCTACTTCCGACGGATTTTGTGGCGCAATTATAACTGCAAAATATTTATCTCGTACAGCAACCCAATCGATGCGCCCTCTAAAATCCTTTTCAACTTTTTCATCATTCTTTGTTGCCTCAACTACAACATGTTCGCCGCCAGAATAAACACTAGCATTTGCATATATTGCTTCATCAACTGAATTTTCTTCAACAAATCTTAGCCCTTTGTTCCAAACAAAATCTATGTCGTTGTTGCTTATAATATTTCCAAGGCCAACCAGCTGCAGATTGCATTGCATGCTGTATTTGTCGCCATAAAAAACATATTTCTTTTCAATATATTTATTATTACCTACACTAAATACATACGAAAGAACCAGGGAATCCTTGCCGGTAATTTTATAATATGGTTTTTCGCCCGTTGATTTGAAACTTAATTTCGACGTATTAATTGCTTTGCCGTCTGAGGAAATAAAAGATAAATCCGGTCCGCCGCCGCCTTCCGGATAATTTACAAGTTGGACGTGAGTATCATAAAAACTATTCTTAGTATTATGATTGGTTGAATACCAATTTTTATAATTTTTTAAAAAATATTTTTTTATGTCTCCGCCCTTGCTGGAGAGTTCAATTTTTACAAGATCATTTTCAATTGTAATTATTTTTTCTTCTCCGGAAGCAGCAGAAAAGTATTTTCCTAAAGCAAGACTATCGTTTTGTGTTGAACCAAAATTAACTTTTGCTTGCTCTTTAGTTTTTTCTTTTGGGTTTGTTTCGGAAATCGTTTTGGTTGATTCCTTCGAAACCAAAGTTGAGTCTGGGGTTTTACCTGATTTTTGAGGCTGCTGCGGCGAGTTCAAATAAAGCCACAACACTAAAATTACCCCAATAATTATAAAAGCTACTGTTGTTTGTTTGTCCATTAATATTCCATCAAATTAGGGGATCGTATCCACCTTTGTTAAAAGGATTGCACCTTAATATTCGCCATGCTGCTTTTGTTCCGCCTTTAAAAACGCCGTATTTCTGAAAAGCCTGTACGGCATATTCCGAACATGTTGGATAAAATCTACAGGAAGGCGGAAATAAGGGAGATAAAAATTTTTGATATCCTCTTATAAATAATACAAAAATATTTCTCATTACAATTTTTTTCTAATTATTAACATTGTCTCAATAATCCCAGGCATAAAATCTATCAACTCCAAATTTTTATTCTTCTTTTCTGTATAAAGAGGAGAAGAAAAAACAATTTTCATCTCTAGTTTTTTTTCCAAGCATTCCAGGAGAAGCATTTCTTTGTTTAATCTATATGATTCTTTAATTAGTCTTTTTACTCGATTTCTCCAGACAGCACAACCTTGTCTTTTGCCAACTACTGCTGCAATTTTTATGTTTGCATCGATATTTGTTATTTTATAATTATAGATTGCTTTGATTGTTTTACCTGAAGAATAAACTATGCTGCCTGCGGAATATATAATTTCAAAATCTTTTCTTTTTTTAATCCTTTCTTTGGAAGAAAGACTAAAATTTTTCAAAGTTATTTTTTCTCGTTACTAACGGTTAATTTCTTCCGACCTTTTGCTCTTCTTCTTGCCAACACTTTTCTACCGTTTTTAGATTTTATTCTCTCTCTAAAACCGTGCTTGTTTTTTCTTTTTCTTTTACTCGGCTGGTAAGTCCTTTTCATTTACAAACTCCTTCAATAAAACGTTTTTAAATTAAGAATTACAAATATACAACAAACATATTTTTATTTCATAATACTGTTTTTTCCCCTAAGTGAAATTAATTTTTAAAATATTAAAAAATTAATTTGCTCTGAACAAGAATACTTCATATTTTTTCGTCGGGTAGGACATCCAAAAATTTGTTTATATTTTGTTAATAAGTTTTATTTGTGAAAACGTTTCACAAATGATTTTTTTGTTATGGGCGCGCTGCGGGCGCCGTTTTTTTGTGAACAACTTAAAAACACAGCGTTATTGTCTTATACTTTAATGTGTTGCGACCCCACGTTTAATGTTGGTAAATTGTTAATAACTTCCGGCTTAGTCCTCAAGTTATAATAAAACAAGTAGTTTTTATAAAAATTTTGAAATTTCAGATTGTTAATAAGTTTTTATGATCGAAACAATTATTCCGGAAAAAAACACCATTCAAGAACCTAGTTTGATTTGGAGAGAGTGCCTTAAAACCATAAAAGATAACGTCACCCTAATGACCTATAATACGTGGTTTGTGCCCATCAAACCAATTGATATTAAAAATTCAATATTAAAGGTCCAGTTACCGAGTCGTTTTTTTTGGGAGTGGATAGATGAGCATTATAACACTTTAATCACTAAAACTATTCATGAGATTATTGGTCCCGAAGCTAAACTAGCTTATATAATTACCGATACGCAAACTTCTGAAGAAACCGACCATATACACGATGAAAAACCGGCTGTCAAAATAAAAATTATTGAGGATACAAAACCAAAGCCGGAGTTTGAAACATTTTTAAATCCCAGATACACATTCGAAAATTTTATTAAAGGAGAGGGCAATCAACTTGCGAGAGCTGCCGCAGGTGCAATAAGCGATAATCCAGGCGGGACATCTTTTAATCCTTTATTCGTTTATGGCGGCGTTGGTCTGGGAAAAACACATTTAATTCAGGCAATCGGAAATAAAATTTTACAAAATTTTCCAGACAAAAAAGTAATTTATTTGTCTGCAGATATTTTTACAATTGAGTTTGTTGAGGCAATTCAAACAAATACATTAAATGATTTTTCTCTTTTTTACAGAAAAATGGATGTACTTATTATTGACGATATCCAATTTCTTATAGGTAAAGAAAAAACCCAAGATTTGTTTTTCCAGATATTTAACACATTGCACCAATCAAGAAAACAAATAATATTATCTAGCGACAAACCACCAAAAGATCTAAAGGGATTAGATGACCGACTAATATCACGTTTTCAGTGGGGACTTACCGCGGACATTCAGCCGCCTGATTTGGAAACAAGAATTGCTATTTTAAAAAGAAAAGCAGAAGATTATGGTATGTCAGTCTTAGGCGATATTCTCGAATACATCGCAACAAACATTACGTCTAACATTCGTGAATTGGAAGGGTGTTTAATAAAATTATTGGCTAATGCGTCGTTAAATTCTAAGGAAATAAATTTAGATTTAGCAAAAAAAACAGTAAAGGAAATTGCAACCGATAGAAAAGTCAACATAACAATCGAATCTATTACAAAAGTTATTTGCGATTATTTTAAAATTGATGAAAATAAGATCAGAGATAAAACTCGAAAAAAAGAAATTGTTATTGCGCGACAAATTGCAATGTATCTTTCAAAAGAATTGACTAAATCATCTTTAAAAACTATTGGTTTACATTTTGGCGGGCGTGATCATGCAACCGTAATTCATTCTTGTACTACCATTGAAACATTGAAACAATCTGATGGTTATTATAAAGATATTATTGAAACATTGCGCAACAACATAGAAATTAGCTGTTCATAAAATAAAATATTCTTAATAAAAAGAGCTCCATTGATTGGAGCTCTTTTTATTTTTAAACCATAAATATGTTGTTAATAATTTGTTAGTAACCATTATATAATATGTTAATTAGTCGACGGAAATTAACATTGTGTTAATAAATCAATTTAATGCTGATTTTATCCACATTCATAATTAATTAAATATTTGGAAATTGAATTAAAAATCCAGGGAATAGTGTTTATAAACAAATTAACACTACATTTATTAATATTAATTATTAATTAATACTTATATATTAATAATAAGGGTGTTGATGAATTGAAAATCAATTTTACTGGTTAATAATCTTATTGATTATTATAAACTTTTAAGCTAATTTTTATTTATGATAAAGTAATGCTAGGATATTTTTATTAAAATTTTAGAAGGTGATATTTTTATGAAAAGATCGATTACATACGTTGTGTTTTTCTTTTTTGCTCTAATAAATTTAGTCGGATGCTCTTCGTCTGCAAATAACAGCATTACATTCAACAACTCTACCGAAAGTGATATTTATATAAATTTTAGAGGATCGTTAATTGATATTCCTGCGGGACAAAATTCTGTTATAAAGGAAATTCCAAAAGGAACTTATGATTATGCAACAACATTCGCGGTACCAGCCGGCACTACCAGTTCAAGTTCACAAGGGAATTTAAGCGGAACATTAAAAATTCAAGCCGGCACAAAAATTTTATTTCTTTATTCGAGCACTTTCTCGAATGGCACATATACTGTTTTTGTCACTATGTCCAACAGCGATAATCAAAGTGCAACGAGCCCAACGGCTCCTTAAAATATTTTTATACGGAAAGAAAACAATAAAATATTTTTTTCAAAAAATCATACCGAAAATTATCCTCAATACTCAACCACATCGTTGAGATTAGTAAGTATTTTTTGTATTTTTCAATTCTTCAAAAGGAGATTATTTAGATGGAATTTAAAGTTAACAGCAAAGTTTTAGAAAAATTATTGTCAAAAATAATTCCGGCAGTTCCAAGCAGGACACCAATGCCGATTTTAGAAAATTTTCTGTTTGAAATTAAAGAAGGCGCATTAACCGTTTGTGCAACAGATCTTGAAATTGCTCTCCGATCTACTATAAATGTTGCTGCCGATAGTGATATTAAAATGGTAATTCCTGCTCGATTGTTATACGATATTTTGCGAACACTAGATGAAACGCAAATTAAATTTGAAACGGAACCCAACTCAAAACTGAAGCTTACTACAGAAAACGGAACATATAATTTAAGTTATACTTCTTCAGAGGATTTTCCTGCAATTCCAGCAGTAAACGAAGACAAAGAAATAAATATTAAAGGTGATGATTTAAAAAAATCAATTGACCAAACTTCTTTTGCAATGAGCAAAGAAGATATGCGGCCTGCAATGACCGGAACACTTTTGGAATTTTCAGATGATGGATTAAAATTTGTTACAACAGACGGACACAGGCTTGTTAAGTTAATTAATAAGAATATTAAATCAGAAATAGAGGAACAATACATTATTCCAGAACGAGCAATTTCTGTTTTATCAAAACTGCTTAATGAAAATGAAGTAAAAATTTATTTAAGCAAAACAAACATTTCATTTCATATAGGAGATTTGGAATTTATATCTCGACTTATTGGCGACAAATATCCTTCTTACAATAGCGTTATTCCATTAGAAAATGAAAATTTATTAAAAGTAAAAACAAGCGATCTTCTTTCAACCATAAAAAGAATGGGTTTGTTTTCAGCTTCCAGCACGAAGCAGGTAAAATTTTCAATTAACAAAAACAGCTTAGAAGTATCTGCCGAAGATATCGATCATGGCTCTAATGCAAAAGAAAATGTAGCTTGTGAATATGCAGGCGAAACGATGGATATAGGATTTAACACAACATATGTAAACGATGTTTTATCACATGTTGATGGTGAAGAAGTGATTTTCAAATTACATTCCCCTACAAAAGCCTGCATTATAGAACCATCTTCGGCAAAAGAAAACGAAGAATTAATGATGCTTCTAATGCCTGTTCGATTAAATAATTAATATGATTTTGACCTCCATTCATTTGAAAAATTTTAGGAGTCATAAAAATACCAATCTAGACTTTTCCGATGAATTAAACTATATAGTCGGAGGAAATGGCCAGGGAAAAACCTCGATTTTAGAAGCCATCTATTATCTTTGTACTACAAAAAACAGCAATTCAAAATCAGATAGTGAAGTTGTAAAATTTAACGAAGAGGAATTTGAAATTGAGGGTGAATTTAAAAATTTAACTCAAAATACCGCAAGAATCTTTTATTCTTTAAAGGAAAACAAAAAATATTATTTTCAAAATGGAAAGCAGATATCTCGTTCGGCGGATATTATAGGAAAGTTTCCTGTTGTATTATTAACACCAACAGATCACTCTATCACCCAAGGTTCGCCAAGCGATCGGAGAAAATTTGTTGATTCTGTTATTTCCCAAGCAAGCGAAACATATTTAAACTTTTTGTTGGATTATAATAAAACGTTAAGACAGCGCTCGACGATTCTTAATCTTCTAAGAGAAACACAAAGAAGAGAATTATTCGGAGAACTCGACGCATGGACTCAGAAATTGGTTCGTACCGGGACAGAAATTATAAAACGCCGAAAGGTTTTTATTGAGGAGTTTAATTCTTTTATTAAGGAATCTTATAAGCTGATTATGGAAGAAGATGAAGTTCCGGAAATTTTATATTTTTTTCTGAATGGATATGGTGGAAATGAAATTGAAAAAGACTTTGAAGTTTTGATATCTGAAAGAATAGACGAAGAAATTAGACGGGCGTCAAATTTATTCGGTCCGCATAGAGATGATTTTATTTTTAAAATAAATGATATTACTCTAAAAGACTTTGGTTCCCAAGGACAGCACAAAACGTTTCAAACAGCGCTAAGGTTTGCGCAATATTTTTATCTTAAAGAAAAAATTGGAAGGCAGCCGTTGTTCTTGCTTGATGATGTTTTTGGAGAGCTAGATACCAAGCGCTCAATAAAAATAAGTGAGTATTTAAAAAATGTTGGACAGGCATTTATAACATTAACGGATTTTACCAACTACAACTTTTTAAAAAAGAACGACAAAGACCGGCGGATAATATTAAACAACGGAGAAATAAGCTATGCCTGACGGTTTCAGAAGCTTAGCGGAAGTTTTCGACAAAGATCCCGGACTAAGAAGAATAAAAAAAATTATCAACGAATCAGACGTTGTCCGGGAGTTTAATAAAATTTTTCCGGACTTTGAAAAAGTAGTTGTGCCATTAAAAGTAGAAAAAAAAATTTTGTTTCTTAAGGTTGAAAACCCAGCATGGAGAAGCGAATTGAAATTTAAAGAAAACCTGATAGTAGAAAAAATTAATAAATATTTTAATGAATCACGAATTGCAAAAATAAGTTTCGGCAGATGAGACGATTTTGAAAAAACTATAAAGTAAACGGAAATTAAATATGTCTAATGAAAAAAATAATGAAGAATATAGTGCGAAGAACATCGTTGTATTAAAAGGCTTAGAAGCAGTAAGAAAAAGACCCGCAATGTATATTGGGGATGTTGGTCCGCGCGGTCTGCACCATTTAGTAAATGAAGTTGTGGATAACAGTATCGACGAAGCACTCGCGGGCTATGCCGACAACATAAGCATTACTATAAATAAAGATGAAAGCGTAACAGTGGATGATAATGGACGCGGCATTCCTGTTGATATTCTTCCCGAAGAAAAACGATCTGCGCTTGAAGTTGTAATGACGGTTTTACATGCTGGGGGTAAATTTGATAAAAACACATACAAGGTTTCTGGGGGATTGCATGGCGTGGGTGTTTCGGTTGTTAATGCGCTTTCGGAATGGCTTAAGGTTGAAGTAAAAAGAGATGGTAAAATATATTTTCAGGAATATCGCCGCGGAGAACCAGTTAAAGCCGTTAAAGAAATTGGCAAGGCAAAGAAAAACGAAAACGGAACTAAAACTACTTTTTATCCGGACAAAGAAATTTTCAAAACCTTCAAATTTAAGTTTGATACGCTAGCCGAAAGGATGAGGGAACTTGCATATCTAAATAAAAACATTACTATCGGGATTAAAGACGATAGAAACGGCGGCGAAGAAGAAACATTTCATTTTAAAGGCGGACTAATAGAGTTTGTAAAGTATCTTGACGAAACCAGAGAGCCGCTGCATAAAACAGTTTATATTGAGGGAGAAAAAGATAACACGCCAATTGAAATAGCTTTTCAGTATAGCGATACCTATAGCGAAAACATTTTTTCATACGTTAATAACATTAACACCCATGAGGGTGGGACTCACCTAGTTGGATTCAAAACCGCCCTTACAAGAACGCTTAACAACTACGCTGGCAAAAACGGATTGATTAAAGAGGGAAGTAAAATTACTTTAACCGGCGATGATTTTAGAGAAGGGCTTACTGCGGTAATATCTGTTAAAGTAGCTGAGCCTCAGTTTGAAGGACAAACGAAAACAAAACTCGGCAACAGCGAAACAAAATCCGCTGTTGAAACGTTGGTGGGTGAAAAACTTGCAGAATTTTTAGAAGAGAATCCTGGCGTCGGGAAAAAAATAATTGAAAAGTGTATGCGTGCTGCAGAAGCGCGAGAAGCCGCAAGGAAGGCTCGCGATCTTGCTAGAAGAAAAAATGCTCTCGACAGCATGAATCTTCCAGGCAAGCTTGCGGATTGTTCAATTACCGATCCGGAACATTGCGAAATTTATATCGTCGAAGGTGATTCCGCTGGTGGTTCTGCAAAACAAGGACGCGACAGAAGGTTCCAGGCAATTCTTCCTCTAAAAGGAAAAATACTAAATGTTGAAAAAGCCAATATGAATAAAATCCTTGAGAACAATGAAATCAAAGCGATCATTTCCGCAATAGGCGCGGGACTTGGTGCAGATTTCGATTCTTCAAAAACGCGGTATGGAAAAATAATACTCATGACAGATGCCGACGTCGACGGAAGCCACATCAGAACATTGCTGCTCACCTTTATTTATAGGCATATGCAGGAGTTAATTAATCAAGGAAAAGTTTATATTGCCCAGCCGCCTCTGTATAAAGTCAAAAAAGGTAAAGAAGAATTTTATGCATTTGATGAAAGCGAAAGAGACGAAATATTGAAGCGGCTAAAAGTAAACGGCAAAGTCGCTGTTGAAGAAGAGAAAAACGAAAAAGAAGAAGAAGGCACGGTTAGGGGAGTAACTATTTCCAGGTATAAAGGTTTGGGCGAAATGAATCCCGAACAACTTTGGGAAACAACGATGAATCCGGAAACCCGAACAGTACTTCAAATTACTTTGGAAAGCGCCGCAGCTGCTGATAAAATTTTTGAAACTCTAATGGGAGATGCAGTTGAGCCTCGCCGTGAATTCATTGAGAAGAATGCAAAATATGTTCGTAATCTTGATATTTAACATTTGTACAACTTTAAAATAAAAGTCAGAAAATAATGGCAACAATATTTGAAAAAATAGTTCCTGTTTCGTTAGAAGAAGAAATGAAATCCTCTTACATCGATTACTCGATGTCGGTAATTGTCGCACGCGCTTTGCCCGATGTGAGAGATGGATTGAAACCGGTGCATCGTAGAGTTTTATATGGAATGTCCGAGCTTGGCGTTGCTTATAATAAGCCTTATAAAAAATCAGCAAGAATAGTTGGAGAAGTTTTAGGTAAATATCATCCACATGGTGATACGGCTGTTTATGATACCATGGTTCGAATGGTTCAAGAGTTTTCACTTAGATATCCTCTGGTTGATGGACAAGGAAATTTTGGATCTGTCGATGGCGACTCACCTGCTGCAATGCGTTACACCGAAGCCCGGCTTGCTAGAATTGCAGATGAAATGCTTCGCGATCTTGATAAGAATACTGTAGACTTTGTTCCAAACTTTGATGATTCACTTCAAGAGCCGACAGTTCTTCCATCATACTTACCCAATTTACTTGTGAACGGATCGAGCGGAATAGCCGTGGGTATGGCAACAAACATTCCCCCACACAATTTAACCGAAGTTATAGATGGATTAATTGCTTTAATTAAAAATTCCGACATGACTTCTGAAAAGTTAATGAAATTTATTACCGCACCGGATTTTCCAACCGGCGGAATTATTTACGGCTATGAAGGTGTTAAAGAAGCATATACAACCGGTAGAGGAAGAATTATCGTTCGTGCAAAAGCAAACGTTGAGACTCTCAAAAACAGCAGGGAAAATATCATTATCACCGAACTTCCATATCAAGTTAACAAAGCAAATCTTATTGAGAAAATAGCCGAATTGGTACGCGGTGGTAAGATAAATGACATTTCAAATATTAGAGATGAATCAGATCGCGATGGAATGCGAGTGGTGATTGAATTAAAGCGCGATGCTCAGCCATCTGTTGTGTTGAATCAACTATTCAAGCATACACAGATGCAAACGACCTTTGGGGTAATAATGCTGGCTCTTGTTCATGGTGCTCCTAAGGTTCTTACGTTAAAAGAAATGATGCAGCATTTTCTAACACACAGAATGGATGTTCTAATTAAAAGAACGAAATTCGATCTTGATGCTGCAGAAAGACGCGCACACATTTTAGAGGGTTATATAATAGCTCTAGATAATATTGATGAAGTAATCGAAACGATAAAAAAGTCCAGAGATGTTGAGACCGCAAAAAACAACTTGATGAAAAAATTCAAGTTGAGTGAAATCCAAGCAAAAGCAATTCTAGATATGAGGTTGCAGCGTTTGACAGGCTTGGAAAGAAAGAAAATAGAAGATGAGTATAGAGAAGTAATTAAGATAATTGAAAAATTAAAAGGAATTTTAGCAAGTGAAGAAAAAAGATTTCTTATCATTAAAGATGAGCTTCTTGAAATAAAAGAAAAATACGGCGATGAAAGAAGAACTGAAATCATCTATAATTATGAAGAGTTTTCGCTTGAAGATACTATTGCCGAAGAAGATGTTGTTGTTACAATTTCTCACAAAGGATTTATTAAAAGATTTCCTGTAAGCGGCTATAGAAAGCAAGGACGCGGCGGCAAAGGCGTAACGGGAGCCGGGACAAAAGATGACGATTTCATTGAACATATGTTTATTGCTTCAACTCATCATTATATTTTATTCTTTACCGATAAAGGAAAAGTTTATTGGCTTAAAGTTTTTGAAATACCTGAAGGCGGCAGAGCAACAAGAGGAAGATCAATTTTAAATTTGATCGGGAAAGAACAGGACGAAGAAGTAACTGCATTTGTGACGGTCAAAGAATTTAAAGATGACAGCTATTTGATAATGGCTACGGAAAAAGGAACGATTAAAAAAACAGTTCTTTCTGCTTATGGCAATGTTCGCAAAGGCGGTATTAATGCAATAAACATTGTTAAGGGTGATAGATTAATTTCGGTTAAGATGTCCGATGGAACTAGCGACATTGTGCTTGGGACAAAAAATGGTTTTGCAATTCGCTTTAACGAAAAAGACGTTAGAGACATGGGAAGAGTTGCTACTGGAGTTCGTGGTGTCAGATTAGGCAAGGGAGATATTGTTGTTGGACTTTTGGTCATAAAAAGAAATGACAATATTCTTGTTGTTACGGAAAATGGTTATGGCAAACGTTCTGACATTAATGATTATAGAATTACACATCGCGGCGGCAAAGGTGTAATTACTGTTAAGACTAACGAAAAAGTAGGCAAGATGATTGCAATGATGGAAGTTGTTGATGGCGATGAGTTAGTAATAATTTCTTCTAGAGGAATGGTAATTAGACAAAGCGTAAAAGATATCAGAGTCATGGGAAGAAATACACAAGGCGTTAGAGTTATTCGTTTGAATGAATCTGACAAAATTGCTGATATCGCCAAAGTTGTTCCTGAGGAAGATGAGGGTGAAAACAACTCTAACGGCATAGAAGAAAAGTAAATTGAAAATAAGATTTTCAAACTAAGAGCAGATTGATTTCTGCTCTTTTTGTTTTAAACTTAATCCGAAAAAACGTTTCAGCTTATTAGAAAAATTCTATTAAGCTTTATATATTTGTTTTATCAAAAAATAAAATGCGGGATACTACAATGATCAAAAAAATATTTCTTTTAGTAGTGCTAATTGTTTTGTTTGTTGGAAAAAATATTTTTTCCCAGCACGAAGATCAAATGAAAGAAACCGAAAGCAAAGTTCCGGAACTCGAACAATTTCATGAAGTAATTTATTCAATCTGGCATACTGCTTATCCAGAGAAAGATTATGCAGCGCTTAGAAGTTATGCCGGAGAAGTTAATTCATTAGCAGAGAAAATATATTCTGCCAGGCTTCCAGGAATTCTTCGCGACAAAAAAGCAAAATGGGAAAAGGGAATTGATGAATTCAAAAAATCCGTAAATGGATATGATTCTAAAGCCGCAGGAAAGGACGATGCTGCACTTTTAAAAGCGGCTGAAGTTTTACATTCTAAATATGAAATGCTTGTTCGGGTTATACGGCCAGTCTCAAAAGAAGTTGATGAATTTCACCAGCAGCTTTATGTAATTTACCACACTTACTTACCAAACAAAGATTATAAAAAGATTCTTAGTGTAAGCGGTAAATTAGTAGAGAAGGCTGAAGCAATTTCTAAAATGAAAATTTCTCAAAAATTGGAAGCAAAAGCAGAAAAAATTAATTCAGCAGCTACAGATCTTTTAAAAGCCACGAAAGATTTGGATTCGCTGAAAAAAACTACCAAAGGAAAAGATATTAATTTGGCGGTAGAAAAAGTTCATTCAAAGTATCAAAGTCTTGAAGAACTTTTTTAATTCAACTTATATGCATTTCTTCGGGGCTTGAATTATCGAGCCTCGTTTTATTTTAAATTGATACAGATTTCGTTTTAAAAATTCAAAATAATTTGCATTGCTTTTTCCAAATCATTATACATGATTTGAATAATGAAAACAGCACATCTAAGATTTTATGAAGAGCTAAATGATTTTCTTCCTGATATAAAAAAGAAAATCCGGTTTGAACATAAATTTAGCGGCAAACCTTCCGTTAAAGATATGATTGAATCGCTTGGCATTCCCCATGGAGAAGTAGATTTAATTTTAGTTAATAGTAACTCAGTTGATTTTTCTTATCTTGTTAATGATGGCGATGATATAAGCGTCTATCCGGTGTTTGAGTCATTAGATATAAAAAATCTTCAGCATTTAAGAGAAAAACCGCTTCGTAATCCAAAATTTATTCTTGATGTTCATCTAGGAACACTTGCAAAATATATGCGGATGCTTGGCTTTGATACGCTTTATAAAAATAATTATAGCGATGAAGAATTAATAGAAATATCGTTTGTAGAAAAAAGAACAATTCTCACAAAAGATATTGGCATATTAAAAAACAAAAAAGTAACCCATGGTTATTTTGTTAGAGACTCAAATCCCGAAAAACAAATTGAAGAGGTGATTGTTCGTTTTAATCTTAAAGGTGAAGTAAAAACATTTTCTCGCTGCCTTGAATGTAATTCAATTCTGAAACTGATTAAAAAGGAAAAGATAATTGATCGCCTTCCGCTGAAAGTAAGAACAAATCAAAATGAATTTTATACATGTAGTCTTTGTGATAAAATTTATTGGCCTGGTAGTCATTATAAGAACATGAACATTTTGATAGAGAAAATACTTTTAGGATCATAAATAAATTGTTTGAAATTACCTATCTTAACTACAAAAAATCTTTCGTATGCAGAAATTTATTTTAAGCGAGATAAATATCTATATTTAGAAAATTCGGAAATAAAATTTTATTCGGTCAGAATCTAATTCATACAGGGGAAGGAAATATTAATATCGGAGATGAACTCGAAGTAATCGAGAAAAAATCAGACTTATGAAATTTAAAATAATGTAATATCTTTCATATTAAAAAAGAGAATTAATTTATGGGAAATAGTAATAGACCAACGTGGGACGAATATTTTTTAAAATTAGCAATGCTTGCCTCCGAAAGATCAACTTGCCCAAGAATGCATTGCGGATGTGTTTTTGTTAAAGATAGATTTGTGCTTGCAACCGGCTACAACGGCTCACTTCCTGGCCATCCCCATTGCGAGGATGTTGGTTGTCTTGTTGTAGATAATCATTGTGTTAGGACCAATCACGCAGAAATAAATGCCTTAACCCAAGCTGCTAACCACGGTGTTAATATTAAAGGAGCTACAGCTTATATTACAAACATGTCGTGCACAACTTGTGCAAAAGCATTAATTGCTGCTGGTATTATTCGTGTCGTTGTGTTTTCCGATTTTCACGACACTCTTGCTACACAATTCTATACCGGATCAGGAGTAGAAATTGTTAAGCTTGATATGCCGGATCGAATGATAAAATATGACATCGAAAAATATTCATCAGCAAAGAAAACAGACAAATCGAAATAGACCACTGTTTCTTAAAAAAAGGAGAGCAATAAATATTTAGTTAATGAAAGATTTTAATTGCGTATTGAAATTACTATGCGTAGTTTGGTTTTGTATTTCCTGTCCGTTGCAGTATTATAAATAAATTATCAATAAACAATTGGAGGCTTTCATGAACAAAAAGAAGTTCCTTATTGCTTTCGTTGTAGTTTTTGTACTGCTCGAATTTACCAATCTATTAATTCACAACGTTCTGTTAATGTCCGCTTATGAAGCTAATAAAACTGCTTTCAGAGAAATGGACGCTATGATGTCTAAAATGTGGGTAATGTACGTAGTAGATTTCGTCTGGTCCTTCTTCTTTGTTTTCTTCTTCACTAAGGGATATGAAAATAAGGGAATTGCAGAGGGTATTCGCTATGGAATTTATATAGGGCTTTTTGTCTCGTTCGTAGCGGCATATGCACAATATGTTGTTTATCCACTTTCTTATTCTCTTATTCTTCTGTGGTTTATTTACGGATTAATTCAATCCATTATACTCGGCATAACAGCTGCACTTATTTATAAGCCGGCAGAAGCCCCTGTTGCACAGACTGCATAAGATTTTAATAAAATAGGGACAATTGTAAGATTGTCCCTATAAAATTTTCCTGCAGATTTATTTTGCTTGAACAGTTAAGAGTTCTTCTTCTATTGCTTTTCTCAGAGTCTCTTTAGGTAAAGCACCTACAGCCATTTTGGGTTGGCCTTCTTTCGGGACGAACAATAATGATGGAATACTTCTAATCCCAAATGCAGAGCCCAATTCTTGTTCAACATCAGTATTGATTTTATAGAAATTTACTTTTCCTGCAAGTTCGATAGAGAGTTCTTCCATAACTGGCGCAACCATACGGCACGGGCCGCACCATGGTGCCCAAAAATCTATAACACACGGAAGATCGCCTTCAAATTTCCATTCCTTGTTTATTTCATAATTAAAAACTTTTTTGAGAAAAGTTTCTTTAGTTAAATCTTCTGGCATTTTTTTACCTTTTTAATAATTCATTATTTATTTGATTAAAAATTTTATGATTACAGAATGTTAAACTCTTTCCAACGCAGCCAAAAGCTTTGCTTTAACTTCTTCTGCAATTGATACCATTTCTTTTTTATCTAAAAGCTGTGTCATAATCATAGGATTAAAAACAGAGACAACATTCTTTCCATTTTTTTCATAGACAATAACATTACATGGAAGAAGTAATCCGAGTTCTTCTTCAAGCTGCAAAGCTTTGTGTGCAATTGGTGGATTGCATGCGCCAAGGATCTTATATTTCTTAAAATCCAGGTTCAATTTCTTTTTCAGCGTTTCTTGTACATCTATTTCGGTTAAAATACCGAAGCCTTCCTTTTTAAGTTCATCAGTAATTTTTTCAATCGCCTGCTCAAAAGAAAGATTGGTTGTTTTTGAATATCCATACTTCATATTATCTCATCTCCATTAATTGTTTCTCAATTATATCTTGTTGTTTAAATCCCACAAATACCTTACTTATCAAACCATCTTTTACTGCGACAGTCGTGGGTGTTGCTTTCACGCCGAATATCCTGGCTGTTTGCAAATCTTTAGAAATATCAACGTCAAAAACGTTTTTATAATTTTTCTGTAAATCCTTAATAACGGGCGTTTGCATTTTGCAAGCTCTGCAGCTTGGACTGAAAAAATACACGAGTCCCGCCGAGCCGTTTTTCTCAAGAGATTTAAGTTTCCCGGAAAGTCCGTTCAACTTTTTTCCCTTTGTTCGTTTCGCAGCGAAGACCATTATAAATTGCATGCTGAGAAATAATGCAATCAGACCTAAAATTATATACACAAAAATCATCATGAAAAATTACCTTACTGAAAATTATTTTTTTTCTTCCTCTTTGACGGTTTTAATATTTAATCTTACATAACACGGACAAAAGCTTGTTGTACCTGTAAAGAATAAAATGATTGCAGCAAATCCTAAAAACACCGCTGTTCCGCCCGTAATTTGATGGGCTAAGAATAATATAAGAATACCAAGTGCAAATAATATCCTTATTATTCTATCGATTGTGCCAACATTTTTTCTCATCATTTATCCTGAAGTTATTTTAAATTATTATGATTCCATCTAATTATTCCGCCCTTAAGATTGGCGCTGTTAAATCCTTTTTTCTTTAACTTTGCCGCAGCTGTTAAACTCCTGTTACCGGAACGGCAATAGCAAATAATCTCTTTATTTTTAAATCTCATCAATTCATCAATTCTTTTTTCCAATTCATACAACGGAATATGAAAGGAGCCTTTTATAAATTGTTCTTTTCGTTCAGTTGGAGTTCTTACATCCAATAAAATAACATTGATGCTTTTCTTAATCTTCTCAGCAGCCTCATTCGGATCATAATGTTTTATGTTCTTGTTTCGAAAAAATCTTCTTACATAAAGAACGATTACCAATGCGGCAAAAATCAGCAAAAGAATTTGAGATGTTGTCATAAGCCTCTCTTTCAATTAAAATATTTTTTTGCCGCAAATATACGATACAAACTCAATGAAAAGGATTCATGAATTTTATCCACAGCATGTTTTTGAATAAAAGAGCTTTGAGATTTATTAAAATGTGATATGAATTCAGATTGTTGAAGAAATGTAGTTTAAACCAATATCCTGTGTTCTGAGCGACCGAACATAGTTTTTGATTTAACGAAAATTTATCATCTATAGCTGTAAAATTTATAGCACACAATTATATTTAATTTTTTATTCTGTTAATGCTTTGTTGAGTACACTCCAGTCTATCTTATTCATCAGTTCTTTCATCCTATCCGGTGCGCCGGTCATTACAATTACTATATTTTGAATGCTGGATGTCTTCGTGTTCCTAAATTTGTAATAATAACAATTGAACTCATTGTTATATTTTAAACCCTTCCAGTTGCCGAAAGCTAAGAAGTAGCTTATCCAATTATCTTTTTGGTAATAGCCGTGATTTAATTTTGTTACCAAGGATGCGCCTCGGACATTTATACCTGGATCGTTTACCGGTTTGCCTTTAATTAATGTTGTGTTTACGTAGGCATAGACATCAATTTCATTTAGTTCTTCTGCTTTATCACCTATTGCTGTTATGCTGTCCATAGTAGGGTTCGATTTGCTCATAAAATCTTCCTGTTCTTTAACGCTTTTACTTTGGATAGCCTGATACTCTTCCTGGTATTTTGAATTCAGTTCTTGCAGCTTATTGTTTAACGGCATGATGATGGTGTTAAATCTTTTGGAATTTTCCTGTACTTGGTATTCTCTCTCAAAGTTTTGATCAATACCAATTGGCCCGGTCCCATCATCGCTAATCGGCACGTACGGTTCCCCGTTATACCAGTCCTGATTCAAACTCCAATCGTTGTCACCGAATCTATCTAGAACACTTTGAATAATTGGAATAGCTTTGTCGAGGATTGCTTGCTCTGCCGGACTAGGTTTCTTTAAGGATTGTGCCGGAGTATTGCCGCCCAAAAGAACAGATAAAATGAATAACAAAATTACCATGTGAATTGTGTTCTTCATTTTTCATCAATATAAATTAGTTGGAGATTAGTTTGTTTAATTGCTGCCAATTAATTTTCGTTAACAGTTCGTCCACTCTTGACTTGACCCCGGTTAATACAACAACCAAATTTTCAATATCATGGGAGTTTGCATTATGTTTGAATCTAAATTTATGAATCTCACTATCTGAGCGACCAACAGAGCTTTTCCAATTCCCGAAAGCAAGAAAATAGCTGTCCCAGTTGCAGCTATCTCTATATGCACCGTTTAACATAGTAGCCAGTGAGACGCCGGGAATTTTTTCACCCGTGAACGGTCTGCCTTCTATTTTTTTCTTATTGATGAAAACGTAGACATACACAACGCTTATTTCCCTTTCCTTCTTCGATATTGCGTTCATACTATCGTTTGGCTCAGGGTTTTCAGATGACATCCTTATAAACTCTTTATCTAGCGGATCAATCAGTTTTTTTGATAACTCTGACCTGGGATCCAATCCAAATTCTCCTTTGAAGTACTGATCTCTTTTGTCAAGAACAGAAGTATCTATTTTCTTAGAAACATTTTCATTGAAAAGAACATTATAATTCATAAATGGCTTTCCGTTAAACAGTATATCGTACAGCATCCAGTCGTGATTTACACATGTTTTCATCAGGTCTGTAATTGCTTTAACATTTTCTTGGGCTTTTGCTCTTGATTGAGATAGGACCTTTGTGCTGAGGCAGAACGAAAAAATAATAATAAAAAATATTGAGCTAACCCATTGTTCGAAACTAAATGAGATAAATTGGAAACTGTTAAAACAGTTAATAATAAATGTAGCTTTACCATTAACACCTCGATTAATCGAGGTGTTAATGGTGTAATCATGAAAACAAAACCGTTTCAACGGTTTAAAGCATAATTTCGAACAACGGGTTGAGCTAGTTTTTTTCATTTTAACTTTCTATTTACCGGTATACACGATCTTGATAGTCGTTGTGCCGTGTGCAGCTCTGGCTACCATCGGATCGACTTCATCGAGATTGTATGTTTTATTAACCAGTGTTGTTGTAAAGTTATCTGAGGTTAAAGGGAAATCAATAAAGAAAATAGCTGCAATTTTTTGGTTGTTTAATAAAGCTGTACTCTGATTTGCAAGTTCCTGAATCTTGTGAATGTCAGTAAGACCATTCAAACCACCACCGCTTTTCATTTTGCTTTCCAATGCCTTCATCTGGGCAGCAAGATTCAAACCTTTCGATTTTATTCCGGAGGCCATTTGCCTTAAATTACCTGCTTCCGAAATAGCTTTGGATTTATCCTGAAAGAAAGAATCAAGACTGTTAAGTTCCATCTCAAATCTATGTCCATAAGGGTCTACCCACCACCCGTCACCTGTAGGATCAGGAATGAATCTGGTAAACATTATTGTATCTTGACCCGGATGACAGTAATCCATCTTCAGTTGTTTTATTTCAGTGTAATATTTGTGTGTGCCTATGTACTTTAAACCCGGCATTGTGTTCTGCAGAAGATCACAATGTACTATACCTGCCTTATCTAGAATCGGAGACCCATCGCTACTGGGTTTGTCCTTTATAACTACCCAGGTATAACACTTGTTTGAATCGGGATTAAATTCCGGAGCTACCTTAGCGGTACCTTTAAGCCGCACAATAGCTTTCCCATTTGCATTAACGGTCATCTCTATACTTAGCTGAAAATCATTCAGCATAGCAAGCAGTTTTGTCCACTCAAAAGCAAATGATGATTTTTCGTCTCCTCCTAGCAGCAAATAACTTCTTACAAACTCAAAAAAAATATTAAAATTTGAAAGCTGGGACCAGTCGTGCTCTCCAAAAAGTTTATGTTTGTAATAATAAAATTGATCCATCATCATACTCTGAAAATATCCAAAGTACTCGCCATTGCTAGGTGAATTGCCAAGTAGTGCATTATCCCTGGCAACTGAACAATAAACCTCTATAAGCGCACGTGCTGTTTTAAAATTTTTACGATTATGCTCAACTAGTTTTTCAGCGCGCTCCAATACGTGATTTGCTAAAAATTGAACCACTTTCCACATTTCATCTTTGTGAAGGTAGCTGCATACACCATTTTTGTTGTAAAAATCTTTAATTATAAGACCCAGAAGACCATTTCCGCTTTCGTCACCAAGGTTATAAGACTGGCCAACTCCGAGCAATTCCATATTTCTTATCCTTGGAATCAAGTCACGTATCATACCTGCTTCAGGCTCCACAAACTTTTTTGCATAGTCGTCAACAATCTTTTTATTTCTTTTTTCAATATTTGTGTCGCACTCAGAACATGTATAATCAATTTCCGGAGGAGGAGGATTTACAAGATCGGCAAAACCATCATGCCGATGCTTTTTATAGTAACTCATAATCTCGTCGAATCGGGGTTTAAAGCTAGAGCAACTTTTATCCAGAGAGTCTGATATAGATTTTATCCTCTGTTTTTCCAGATCGACTTTTTTTTCTTCCGGCTTAATTTTATATTCTTTCCATTCATTTTTCATCGACTCTAAATAAGGCTGTAGTTCTACATTAAGATGATGAGACCATTCTTCATAATCGTGAGAAGTGCTCTTTAATTCCTGCTCCCATTTATAAATATCATCAAGTCCCTGATCGAAAAATTTGTCCCAGTTATCCATTGTAGGCGTTTGAACTTTAACATTGCCGTCATTTTCTACTGTTGCAGTTCCGCCACCGAGTGTACCAAAAGCAGGTTTTATATCGAAAGTATTTTTCTTTTTATTGTCCCAGTGTCCGTGAAACCAAAGAAAGTAATGGCTCTGTACCGTATCTCGGACAAAATCGAACGTACTTTGGCAAAAGGCAATTCTTGGAGACATAAACATGGACAGAATAAAAATTGTACTGATAATTTTGTTTTTCATGGTCGTTCTGATTTTGTTAAATAAATTTTTAAGTGCAGTCACTTATAATTCCTTCGTACAGAAAAGCATGTCCCCACCGCTTTTATCTTTATATTGAAACCACGCGATGTAAGTTTTGCTGCCGACCACAAGCTGCTGCGGATGTATGAATCCTCTAATATTGGCACCATCACTGAATACAAGGTGACTAATTTGTGTATCATCATTATATGTATAGCACCACCTTGACCCATCAGGGCTGCACCAAAAACTACCCGCGCCAACATCGTTACTGGTTACTTTCTTTCCGTTTAAATAAGCCCCGATACCTTGACCAACTGCAAGAATATTTTTTCCGCTTGGATCCAACCACGCTGTAGTACCAGCACTTAAATTGGTCACATCTTTTCGAACTGTTCCATCAGCAAAATAAATTTCATGGTAATTCATATTGCCGGCTGATGCTTCGTCGTCACTATTAGTGTTCGCAAAACCCGTAACAGCTCCGTGTGAAAAATCAGTATTGACTAACATTCCTACCGGCATTGAAGGAAGTTTGATTTTTTTTCCGTTTGATGAAAACAGGTAATAATCAACATCGTCGTTACCCATTGCGCCGCCAATTCCAAAAAATTTTGTTTTATCCTTGCTCACGTCCAGTCCGCTAATCATCATATATGGACCGTATTGTTTCCCGTTAAAATTTACGAACGCTTGCTGCCCGGCGGTTCCTGAACTGTATGTCATATAATTTCCAATATCATCACCTGAGCCGTAAGGCCAGTCGTATTTACTGCGAGCTGCTTCAAGAGATTTCTTTTGTTTTTCTATATCATCTACGGTGGTTTTTTTAATCAGCTTTCCGTTTTCAAAAATATATGCGGCAGTATTACCTAATAAGGTGCCTGCTTCATCTTCTTTTTCGGCACCATAAACAATTGCTCTGCATGCTACTGTGTTATCCTTAATCTCATAATATGAATATTCATTCATCCAGCCCCAGTAGGGAAATTTTACATCAGAACGATTGTAGGCTAATACTGAAGATATTTTGTACTTACCGAAATTTGCGGTGTATTGGTCTCCACTTGTTTCGGATTGAGCATCAATATTGACAGCGAATGAAATCCATAAACATCCTGCTATGAGTAAAATATATTTTTTCATGATGTATGCCTTGTTGTTAAACATTGTTCTAAAAAACGTTTTAAATTCTGGCAAACGTGCTTTAGACTAAATATAACTAGTCTGCTCTGACCGACTACTGAATTCTCTTTACTCTGAAATTTCCATTTAAGTTGTATGCTTTTGAATTTTTATCTGCGTAATTATTTGTTCGTAGAAGTGTCACGGTAAAATTTCCTTTAACATAGCCACCGGTTTTATTATACTGATCAATTGTAACCGTACCGCCGTTTGCAAGAAAATCATTCCCATCCGGGCCTGTAATTACAAGATGTAAAGTTCCGGTTGAATGTTTCGGGTTTAGGTTCACGGTAGTCTTACCCATCCCTCGGTAAAGTTCAATGTGGAGTTGTACCGATGCAAATATGTAAGTTTCTTTAGTTGGCAATTCCATTGATCCGTCTATTATAGTTCGCATGTTATCATCTACAAGCTGCGCGTGACAGTTCATGCTTGTGTTAGGATTATCCGGGATTGTAAATGTTCTGCCTTTCCCGTACTCTTGACCGCTTAACGTAAATTGGAACAAATTAACTTGCGCATAGGCGCTTGTTAAAAATATTGTGCACATAATTATGATGCACATTTGTAAAATTTTCAGTTTAGTTTTAGTCATCATATCCCCCTAAACCATGCTTGCGCCTGAACTCCGATAAAAGGCATTGCTTTTTCCTGTCCGTTTACTGCGGCTATAAACCCGATTATCCAAAAGATAAAGAAGGCAATGTACAGAAAAATTGCCGCTATGCTTGCAAGAATTCCGATTACTGGGATGAATGCAAGAATCATTTCCACAATCCAAACTGCAAGCGAGGCAATGTAAAGCGTAATCGTCTGCCTGAGATGAAACGCTGCCAGAGGAGCTTTATTATTGCCATACATTATGTATGCAATTATCCATCCGATGATGCTGAGATAGCTGATGATGGCGATAGTCTTTCCGTCATCAACTCTAAGTAAGCTGCCGGTTGTGGTTTGTTGTGAGTTATCCATAATTGCTCCTGAATATTAGAAAGAATATTTGCTGAATTATTTCTGTTCAAAACTGTTTCCGTAAAAGCCGGATTATATCTTTACAAACTCAACCCGTCTATTATTAGCTTTTCCTTCCGGAGTATCGTTAGTGTCCATCGGCTTTGTATCGCCGAATCCTTTTGTAGTCAATCTGGAAGCATCAATACCAAGACTAACAAGCTCTGTTTTAACTGCATCGGCTCTCTGCTGGGAAAGAGTTAAGTTTTGGGCAGCGTTGCCTGTGTTGTCCGTGTGTCCGTCAATTTCAAATTTAAGCGAAGGATCTCTTTTAAGAACATTATAAATTTCATTTATTGTTCCCATAGACTGAGGCTTGAGTGTAGCCTTATCAACATCGAACAGAATACCGTGAGTTACTATTTTGGTTAACGTGGTAATCTTTTTGTAAATATTAATTCCTCCGGCGGCTATCCGCACGTTCTTTATGTAAGAATTTTCATAACCGTTAACATCAATGGTAACATTATTAGGTTTGCCGGTAAGATTATTTACATTAGCTACCCTGAATTGATCGACGTAAATTTTACCAACCGTTTTATTAATGGCGATTGCAATATGATGCCACTGCATAGGCTTGTCTAAAATCTTCTGCAGCTCATCTGGGTAGGAAACGTCCCCGAGCGTCCAAGTAACCGAAGTATTATCAAAAGTCATTCCGGGTGTAATACCTTCGCCGCCGGAATAATATGTTCTATGCCCGAAATCTACCATAAGATGACATAGACCGAATTTTTCGTTTTTAAAATCAAATTCAATTGTGAATTGATCGGGCATGTAAGTAGTAGTACTCATTCTGGGAGTAAGCGTAGCTCCCGGTCCGCTGGGAATATGAATAACATTTTCACCGTCTTCAACCTGGATATCCATTTGTCCGTGGCTCAAAGTAAATTGAGACGGAATCTCACCAACTTCTTCATCCGCTAAATTGGATTGAAAAATAACTGTGTCGCCGGGAACGAAGTCATAATTCTTATAAGAAATTATTGTCGGTACTTGGTTGGAATTATCTGCAGCAGTATTATTTGAATTGCTGTTGCCGTTATTGTTATTTGCGTTATTAGAATTTTTAGTTCCGTCTTTTTTCTTGCCGCTTGTGGCGTTATCCATTGTTTTATCTATTCCCTGTTCAACTTTTTCTTTTGCCTTATCCTTAACGTGGTTTAGTATATCGCCGAATTGGGCATGTGCTTTAATAACTGATAGAAAAATAATTGCTACAGAGTATAATAATATTTTTTTCATCTTCACCTCTCAAAAATTTTATAATATTTATTTTTAGATGTCGGTTTCTGAATATTTAGTCAAGAAAGATTCCTTAAACAAAGCCGTTTTTATATTGCAGCAAGTTTTAATTTTGTAGTTCTAATATTTGTATGGGAATTATTATTAGTTCGAAGATATGAACCGAGTGCAGCTAAAACAACTAATCATTTGATTAGTTTTTTTTAGAAGTGAAACAAATCATGAAAAAAAATATCCCTGCATTTTTTGAATACAGGGATATTAAAAATAAAGCCTGAACAAAATTAAAATTTAAAGTCTACGCCAAAATCCAATCCTGAGTAACTCAACGTACCAAAACCAATTCTTCCAGTTATGGCAACCGTGGGTGAAACCCAATATCTTAAACCACCTTGAGCAGCAAGC
>JAMCWE010000038.1 GCA_023475265.1 Bacteroidota bacterium | reverse complement strand
TTTTGAAGTGATTTTATCTTCTTCAATTTCCCTTTTATGTTCTTCAATAATTCTTTTTGCATCGTTTTCATATGATTCTGCAACCTTTCTTAATGTTAGTGCTAATCTTTGAAAACCAGCATTTTCTGTTTCATCGGCTTTTTTACGATAAGCCTTTGCTAGTTCAATTTCCGGTTTTCCAGTTGGATCAACCCAATATGTACCACGCGAATTATAGACCTCTGTAGAAAATCCATTTCTCATTTCTTCGACTTCTTTTTTATTAAGTTCCTCAGCGACAATTTTTTGAATCCAAAATCCACTGGAATCATCCGGGACATAGAACAAAACTTTACCGATATGCGAGAGAGCTACTTCAAGATGACCACTTTCATCACATGCGCACTTAACTTCATTTAGCCATATTGTAAATTGTCTCCCATCAAATTGGTTATCCTTTCGTGTACCAGGTGGTGTTTGCCAATGATAAAGTAGTTCCCATGCTCTAGTAGCAATTGCTTTATCTGTTTCTGTAGGTTCAGATGCAACTGCTGAAGCTTTTTTAGAACGATAAATTTTTCGAATCAACTCACAAAAAAAACTTGAATCATTCGCTAATCGACTTCCCAAATATTTTGGGCTAACACTATTATATCCATCCAACAACTGTAAATATCCCCATTCTATTCTAAACAAATCATCTTCCGAAATCGAATCATCTTCTTGCAAAGCCTTAATTATTTCAGTTATATTATGAACATCCATCATATTTGATGATTCTTTTGAAGTGATGCCAGCTAAAAGTGCTCTTACTGCTCTCTGAACATCTAGTGGTTTTTTATCATATAGAATTTTATTAATACAATCCAAAGCAGCATGTGGTCTACCAAATTCAATTAATTTATCGATAGCCAGAGTAAGATCACCATCGGATTGATATGGATTTATATAGGTTTTCTCCCAATATAAAAATTCAGAATCAGCAAGTATTTCGGTAACTCTTTTCCATGTATCTAAAATAAAAGGTAGAAATGTTAAGAAATCAGCCTTTTGAATTTTAGTCCAGGATTTACTTAGCATTCTATCTACCCATACCCAGCCATTGTCATAATATTTTATCCAAACATAAGCATGAATAAATTGAAAGAGTTTTTTATTATTGGCATTCATACAGATTGGTAATATTTTTTCATCAATTGCATCATCTGCAATTGCTCCTAAGGCATAACCTACATTTGTTTGAGAATCGACCATTTTTAAAAAATCGAGCACCGCATCGATTCCACCATTATTTAATATATCTTTTAAAGCTTGTTGACGACGATTAGAAAGCTTCTTGTGTTGTTCATCCCAATTACCACTTTCCTCAAATAAATCTACATCACGACTACTGAAAAGACGTGCATAAAGATAAAGTGGATTTTTAGGTTCGAGTTTACTCGCAACCAATTCAATTTTATATACTATTTCTTTATCCAACGCCCTTTTTGCATCTGCAAACCGTTTATGTTTTAACGTAAAATCGACTAAGGCATTCCATAAATTTGTTTTTATTTCATCAGATTGTGAAATAATTTTTTCAGATGAAAGAAGAGTGAGTAATTTTTCAATACTAGGTTGAGGTAAATTATCCAGATTATTAATTAGTTCTTTTAATTTATTTATATCATCTTTCGCTTTCTCAACCACTAAATCAGAATAGAAATTAGTTTGTTCCCAATATTCTTTATTAGATACCTTTTCCATTTAAATCCTTTGGAATATAATTTCGGAATTTTGGTTTATATGAACCAGAAGATATTTGATGTTTTCTTGGTAAAAGAGAAAGTAAAAGTTTCCAAGATATTTCTGGCAATTCTTTGTCAAGTGTTTTTATAGCAACCTTTCGTTTATCAATTGTTGCTGCAGTCTGTGGTAACCAAGGAAGAAATATATTTGTTAAAGAATTTGAAGGGCGATTCATCCAATTACCACCAGGGTCGATATTAGCTAATTCTCCTAGCAGTACAGTAACACGAACAAGGAATGTTTCACTCCAAGCTAAGGCTTCTAGTGCCCATAATAAGCCAGTCATATAATTCCAGCCAGTAACGCCATTTCCTTCTTGTGCAAAAAGACTATCAAATACACCCGTACCATTTTTGAAATTATCTTCAACTATTTTTAAAAATTCATCAGGAGCTGCTTCTGCCAAAGTGGGTAATAGATCGTTCAAACTTGCCCAAAGTACCCAATCAGCTTGATCAAATATTTCTCTTAATACTAGTATTGCTGTCATTTCAGGTTTATTTGTAGAACAATTTTTTAAAAGATCTGAATAGCTACTTGTAAGTGCTAAAGCCTCTGATAATCCCTTTCGTATGTGATTGGAGTAGTTCAATACTTTTCCGTACATCTGAGCCGCAAATTGGTCCCTCTTGGGTAATTCAAATTTGGGATTTCGTTCAGTAAGAACCATTGTTGCGCATTTATTCAGAATGTCCAAATGATCATCAAAAATTCTTGCACTCAAAGATTGCCATAACTTTATTCTGTCCTTTACAAACCAGATTCCATTCTTTAATTCCAGCGGACTCTCAGGATATTGCAAAACATCGCGTAATTTGGGAATCCATTTTTCATATTTCAGCCCAGCCAATTGGCTGAGAATCGATTTGTCTGCGGGCGAATTTTCATTCCACGAACCTATTAAACATGCAACGACTAAATCAGATGCATTCTCATAATCATTCCAATCGGTTATTTCTGATTTTGTAGTATCTTTAACAAATTCTTCAGGAATTGCTTCCACTCGAATCTTTTGAAATACTTTTCTTATTTCTTCTGGTATTGTATCAAGAGTAATTGATCCAGCATTTTCATTTACCCATTGAACATGGTCATTTATTTGCGCCCACACTGAACTAACATTATTTCGTGAATACTGCTCAATTAAGGTATGAAGAAGAGAAAGTGCAACACCTTTAATATCAAGATCGTATATTAACAAGTAGAAGGATTTTAGAAATCTCCATATTTGTTCATTATTCAATTCAATATTATTATTTGCATTCGTCAAATGGTGTTTAAAAACGTTGAATTTTTCTCGTTGTTCGTTACTTGTAAATTTCCCAAGTTCAATTCTTGTTATTAGGTCATCACCATTTTTCGAATATCTAGCTTGCTCTAATAAAGTTCTTACACTATCGGTATCAATGGCAGACAAAGGGCCGCAAATGAGTGCAATAATATCTTGTGAGGCTTCCGAAAAAATTTTTGGATTTGTAAAATCGTTCCAGGCAGCAGTAATAACTTCGCTTAATATTTGATCGCCAATAGTAAATTTAACTTTGTGTTTAATCTGTCCTAATAGTTTTGACTTCCTTTCAGAATTTGGCTTTTGACAATGAACAATAAGATCATCAACATTATATCCTTGATACTTACCTTGAAGTTTGATTTCAACTATAGGCCACTGAGGCATACATGGTGCAACGCCACCAGTCAATAATAAAATCGTGAAGGCGGATTGTACACGATTTTCAAAGTGTGCACCGCCTTGACCAGTAGAATAAGGATTACTAATTTGTTTTTCTTCCAAGTTTATTTCAATCCCGGTAATAATTTTTGTAACCATTGCAATTGTTTTTCTTCATTTGGGTCATTAAACCAATCGCCTTTATATTTTTCAATATAGTCTAGAGCTTGTCTTACACCAGCATCTCCTCCAGCGATATCATTTAATGTTACGAGAAATCTTTTATATAAATCCTCTTTGATAAAGTAGCCATTATCTATTATCTGTTTTTCCATCAGGTAGGATTCAAAAGGATAACCAGTTGATGCATTCCAATGCTTGCATAATCTTATTGTATTTAGAAAAATATTATTACCATAAGATTGATTGGTAGATGAAAGGTTTCCATTAATATCATTTGGTACTGTGCTTCTCCAACCATTTGAAGAATCTGGAATATTATATGATCTTCTCCACACGAAAATGTTTTCTTGCGTGTATGCCGGTACAATATCAAACATTATGTGATTCAATTCCAACTTAACAACAGGAAAATCTTTTTTAGAGATTGAGTTTGGATAAGCAACCGAAACTATATCCAATAAATTTTTTCTATAAGTTTCAGGCGTCTTAATTCCATTACTTGTGTTGAAGATAACCATTAAGTCTATATCTGAATTAGGATCATACTTACGTGGTAATATTGTATTACGGGTGAATGAACCAAAGAGCAAAATATCTTTAATGTCTGCACCTAGGTTATCTTTTAGCTTCTTTTTTAATTGCTCAATAGATATCCTAATCCTTAATTTTTCAGTATCACCATGAGAAATTACTAATTCTTGTTGAGCAAAAACTGTAAGTTTGTAATTGATATTCATCGTATATTATTTTTTTCTAAAACCAATTATCTGTTTCTCCCTTCTTTTCAATTGCTCGTTTTGCTAATAGTCTGGCAAAAGCTGGAATTTCAGGCTTTTCACTTTTATCGAATTGGATTACCTCATTACTCAGCTTTTCTATTTCTTGGTTATCAAATTTTTCTAATAAGAAATAACTTCTTATTTTTTTATGTAATGACAAATAAGTCTCTGCTGCTTGTTTATGTTTGGCTCGATAATTTTTTTCTTCTCCTTCGTTCCAAATTAATAATGCAATTAATCCAAAAAGGCTAGATGCCGCGATCCACTTATCGATTGTAGAATTAATGCCAATCAGACTTATTACATTTAGCACTGCGCAAATCCAGATTGTACATGAAATCATTATTCGTCTCAAATCACATGCTTTGAAATGTCCTTTTGTAGAATAGAGTGTTTCTTCACCTAGCTTTTTTAGTAATTCTTTTGCTTGCATTTATAATTTCTCCCTTATTTACCAATTCATCTTGCTTCTATAAAGCTAAGACTATTGATTCAAAATTCTATCAGCATCTTCAATTATCGAATCAAGGTATATGTTATTTTGGGCTGACTGTTCGGCTGTCCATTCAGACGGATTTGCCCAAAAATCTGCTTTTAGAAATAGTCTTTCATACAAGTTATTGTCTATATCCCTTACAGCAGTTGCAGCATTCATCCATGCTTCAGATAATTGCATATTCGGTTCCTCTACTGTCCCCCTCAAATTTGCATAATAAAATTTGGTTTGATTAGCTGCTCTTCGAATAGCTTCAACCGCATTGAATATTCTATCCCTTCTTTGTCTCCGCGATAAGCTAAAGATCCTAAGTTCGGCCAGGACTTTAATAACAGCCTCTAAAGATTCCAGGTAAAGCATAAAACCTCCTAATATTTCACTCTCACTTCTCCGCTTATCAACTTAGGTAGAAGTGTGTCGCGGAGTTGAGTGAGTGAAAGAATTTGTTTTTCATTTGATAACATTTTATAAAACAGTGGAGAAACCTGCACTTCAAATTTTGTAATTATGTTATCCGACGGAAGATTTAATTTATGTTCTTTAAATGTATTTGTGGTTATCGTATCAAAGACACTTCCATAGGAAGCTGATTGCAATTCATCAACCGAATAAGACAGCAATAAATAAGTAAAGAAATAACAGTCTTTTATTTTTGGTAATATTCCATAATTAGTTTGACTGAATGCCATCGGTTTACCTAAGAGACAGATTTTCCCAACTGTACCTCGTGCAGAAATTACGGACGTATATTGAGGAAGAATTTTAGTAGAACTGTTTTTAACTCCTTCTTCGTTAATTGTCTTTTCCGTTGCAAGTATAAATTGTTTGTGATTTGCAGTAATATCTTTTCCAGACATCCAATTTATATCACCTCCCCAATATTCCGGCATTTCTGTTTTAGGTGTACCACCACCGAATAATTCAATTACCTCGTACAAACTTTTTTCTTCCCATTTTTCATCCGCTTCACTTTCGACAAGCTCTGGGCGGTGTTCCACAAACCACTGCCTAAAAAGAGTTTCTGCGAGTTGCTCTAAGGTTTTGTTTTGGCGGTGGAGTAAATCTATTTTGTCATCTAAGCTGGAAAGGATTGAGGCGATGGTGCCTTGTTCATCAAAATTATCTGTAATAAAAACAGCGATCGAATTTAATAAAGTTTGTGTAACAAGTGGATGACTTGAGCCTTCAGCCAACTTATTTAAGCCCAAGTTTTTAAGAAAATAGAATAAAAACTTAGCTTGAAAATTTTCTTTTGGTTTTGCTACAAGGGCATTATCAGAAACCCAAATAGGTTTATTTTCATAATAAATTGAACCGCAATAAGCTCCAACTCTACCAATTATAATAGTTTCGCTCTCATAATTGGATTCATTACAAAAATCCAGTATACCGTTTCCACCATAAACCGGAATATTACCACTAGATTTAGGTCTGACTCTACCATTGCCAAACTCTATAACATCTCCAAGTTTATATTCTTTCCACTCATGTTTCGACTGGCTCAACATATCACCTTTCGACAGACTCAAGGTATCACTATTCGATGAGCTCACATTATGGTTCGACTGGCTCACCATGAAATTTTCTCATTCAATTTTTGGAGGAGTTGAATCGCTTTTTTATTGAATTTAGAAAAAGCAAACCATTTTTTGCCAAGGTCCTTAAGAGAAGCGCCGAAGTGGTAAACGTCTTCATTATCAATGATAATAAATCTATCGTGTGCGTCTTTAAATTCTTTTACTTCGACCGGCGTGTACTGAGAATTAAATTTGGCAATATCGAGAGAAAGCGCTTTGGTTATTTCTTTTGTATAGATTGTTATAGAAATAGTCTTTTTCCGTTTAGTAAATAAATCAAGAACGGTTTCATCAATGTAGTTGTCAATAAGTACAATAGATTTTTCAGCTTTGCGTACAAGACCGGAAACAAATTTATGAGCGTCAAAGATTTGACCGTCGAAAAAGATTCCTTGTTTGGGTTCAAGCTTTCCGCTCTGTAATTCATTAAAAACTTTTTCAAATTTTTCTTCTGTTTCCATTTCATGTTTAAGCTGCCTTTTCTCAACAGCATCAATTTTATGGAAAAGCTGCGCGTTATTAATAATGAACTTTCGCATAGCGACGAATGCACGCATAATTTGTATATTTAATTCAATCGCACGATCACTATTCGATGAGCTCACATTATGGTTCGATATCCCCCAAGATGTTTCTTTGAAGGTATCGCATTTTGCGATACCATGAGGTTTGTCTCATCTTCCGTTAGCTGAAACATGAAATCCGGAGGAAATCGTTTTGGATTCCTTTTAATTTGTTCTCTTAATCTAATTGCTTTGACTTGGTATAATTCAGCCAAATCCCTATCTAACATTACTTGAGTGTCGCGAATAGTATAAATTTTCCGCTGGATGGCAGATGAGTCGTAAATGATTAATTTGTTTTTTGATTCATTCATGGTTCGACAAGCCCACTATTAATAAGCGCACAAGCGGAGTGCATGTTGGGAGTTATATGCACAAAAAAAGGGAATATTTGTGCGTGTCGTTGGGAATATGCACAAGCGTTGTGCAAGTTGGGAGAGAATTGCACAAAATTAGCGGTATTTTGTGTGGGTATTTTAACTATTGGACAGGATAGCATATAAAGAGATGTTTTTGTAAAGGTTTTCTCTGCCAACAGTCTCAGAGGTTAAGATGCCAAGCTCTTCAAGCCGTTTAAGGTATTTGCTGGCGGTATTCCGTGAAGCAATTTTTTGTTCTTCAAGAATAGAAATTTTACAATACGGCTGACTGAAAATAACGTCTATCAATTCACGAGAATAAATATCATTCGCTTCGACCTTAACTTTTTCCAATACGGAAGTGTAGTTATCGAAAATGGCGTTCACCTTTTGTAAGGTTAGGATGGAAGTTTGTTTAACAGCTTCAAGAATGTAGAGAATCCAGTTTTCCCAACTATTGTTTTCAGTAACTTCTCTTAGTAACCGATAGTAATCGGTTTTGTTATCAAGAATATATTTTGAGAGATAAAGGACAGGAAGATCGAGAAGCTTTTGCAGACAGAGATACAGAACATTAAGTATTCTTCCGGTTCTTCCGTTGCCATCGCTAAACGGGTGAATAGCTTCGAACTGATAATGCAATATGGCCATTTTAAGAAGCGGGTCGATATCTTTCTTATTGACTGCAACATCAAACCAGTTGTTAAGTTTTTCTAAAAGAATATTACCCGGCGCAGGCGGAGTGTAAACAACTTGAAAGCTATTGCCGATATATACTTGTCCGGTGCGAACTTCTTCTTTTTTTTCGGTTATCAGTTTGAAAATTTTTACAGCAAGCTGGAGAGAAAAATCCTTCGGCGATTTTAATTCACTGAACGAATTCCAGAGAGCTTCTCTATAACGCAAGACTTCTTTTGTTGCCGGATCGGTGTTAGCTGCGGTAGAAGAAAAAGCTTTATAGAGTTTATCGTTTGTAGTAAAAATATTTTCGATGGTAGAACTGTCTTTTGCTTCTTGCAGAACCAAGGTGTTAATGAGCATAAGAGGATTTGGAATAATCGGCAATCGTCCCTTAAGTTCTGCCAGTGCAGCCCGAGCTTCAGCAAGTTTTTTGTAGATGCTCAACTTTTCCCAAATAGAAGGATCAGGTAAAAGTAAAGGAAGGTCATTATATGGTTGATCCTTACTATAGTTCATTCTTAGCTCAATTTTATTTTCGAAAGGTTATCGAGAATTTTTTTATTCAGTTCGTCTTCTTCTGAAAGCTGTTTTTCTAATTCCGATTTTAATGTAGTAAATCGTTCCGGGAAATTAAAATCATCTTCATCATCAGGCAAACCGACATATCTACCAGGAGTAAGAACGTAATTAAGTTTTCTTACATCATCAAGAGTTGCAGATTTGCAGAAGCCGGGGATGTCCGAGTAGCCCTCACCCCGACCCTCTCCCAAAGGGAGAGGGAGTTTTGAACGCCAGGAGTGATAAGTGTTCGCAATTTTCAGAATATCTTCTTCGCTTAGATCGCGGTTTCTTCTGTTGACTAAATAACCAAGGTTGCGGGCATCAATAAAAAGAATTTCATTTTTTCTATCTCTGAATCCTCCGTTGGTTTTATTTCTTGAAAGAAACCAGAGACATGCCGGAATTTGTGTATTGAGAAATAGTTTTGTTGGGAGGTTTACGATACAATCAACTAATCCTTTTTCGATGAGAGCTTTTCTTATTTCTCCTTCGGTATTTGTTTGTGTTGTAAGTGAACCTTTAGAAAGAACAAAACCGGCTTGACCGGTCGGCGCAAGATGATAAAGGAAATGCATAATCCAGGCATAGTTTGCGTTGCCCGATGGAGGGATTAAATTTTCACCAAGGATTTTCCAACGTGCATCGTTTTTTAATAAATCTCCGGACCAGTCGCTATCATTAAATGGCGGATTAGCTAAAACATAATCCGCTTTCAAATCTTTGTGAGCGTTGTTAAGAAAACTTCCTTCATTATTCCATTTGACATTACTGCTATCAATACCACGAATAGCAAGATTCATTTTACACAAACGCCAAGTAGTCTGGTTGCTTTCTTGACCATAGATAGAAATGTAATCAGTGGGATTGAGCGATAGTTTCTTACCGTTATTTTTTTTATAATGGTCGGTGTGGGCTTTAATAAATTTTTCACTTTGAACAAACATGCCGCCGCTGCCGCAACATGGATCGAATACTCTGCCTTCGTAAGGTTCGAGCATTTCAACTAATAATCTAACAACACTTGAAGGAGTATAGAATTGACCGCCTTTCTTACCTTCAGCAAGAGCAAACTCACCAAGAAAATATTCATAAACTTTTCCGAGAACATCTTTGCTTTGGGCTTCTTTGGTCCCGAGAACAGCGGTTCCGATTAAGTTGATTAATCCACCGACTGTTGCTTTATCTAATTTTTCTTGAGCATAAACTTTTGGAAGAACACCTTTCAAGGAAGGGTTATCTTTTTCGATAGCATCCATTGCGTCATCTACATCTTTGCCAATAGTTGGAAGTGAAGCTCTTCCTTGGATCCATTTCCAGCGAGCTGAAGGGGGGACATAAAAAACTTTTTCCGCGGTGTATTCGTTTTTATCTTCCGGGTCAGCGCCTTCACTTTTTTGTTCGATGAGTTTTTGGTAAAGTTCTTCGTGAGCATCAGAAATATATTTGAGGAATATGAGACCTAATACAACGTGCTTGTATTCCGCGGCATCCATATTCTTGCGAAGTTTATCAGCAGCTTTCCAGAGTTTTCTTTCCAGTGATTCCCCGCCATTTGAACCGGCAGATTCTGATTTATCCTTATTTAATTTAGCCACGTCATCACTCTAATTATTTGGGTTGATGAGTCAATATTTCCAGATTTGTAATTTCAAAATAAACGATTCTCAGTTCAAATTAAAGGAAAAGTGATTCAGAATGTTAGGTACACAATAGAACATTATAGAGTTATTAAGTGATTTTTAGTTACAAAATGAAAATCAATGGATTAGAATTAATGGTGAAACTTTTGAGAAATATTATTAATATAATTTTAGAGATTTAGAAATCTCGATGCAGAATATTGATACCAACTGAATTATAGAATCAACAAAATAAAGCTTATCAAAAAATTTAACTGCTTAAAAACCCATGGCAATGTAGGTGCTATGATCCTTTCTTAGGGACGTAAAACTGTGTGTTTGTGTGTGAATTCAAAACTCTAACTCTCTTTGAGGGGGTGCTATGTACTTTAAGGAATTTTTGATTGCCGAATTGGAAGAACAGTTAGACGGAATCGAATTGATAGAGGCAAAGATCGAATTTGTCTCCGATGAAATACTCAAGTGTGAAAGGGTTATTCAAGAATTACAATTTGGTTCGGAAATAATTGACACCAAAGAGAGCAAGTTCG
>JAMCWE010000123.1 GCA_023475265.1 Bacteroidota bacterium | reverse complement strand
ATACTTCCGAAGTGAAAAAGAATCTATTGAAAATTTCAGAAAGGGTATTTTGTTAGCATCAAAAGAAATACAAAGTAAATTTGGTTGACAAAATTTTATAGCTTAAAAAATTTTACTAAATTGTATATGAGATAAACGAAAAATACTTTCAATTTAAATTTCCGGATCGGACATGAAACAATATTTAGATCTCGTTAGATTAGTCTTAAATGAAGGAGTCAGAAAACCATCAAGAACTGGTGTTGATACGATTTCATACTTTGCAGCTTTTTATAAAGTTGATTTATCAGAAGGATTCCCTTTATTAACGACAAAAAAAATAGAATGGAAATCTCTATTGCATGAAGTTCTTTGGTATCTTTCTGGTGAAAATCATATAAGAAATTTAAGAAAGCATACAAAAATTTGGGATGCATGGGCAGACGAAAATGGAAATTTGGAAACTGCATATGGCTATTATTGGCGGCATTTCCCAAGCGCAGAAAAAGATGAAAAAGGAAATTGGCAGGTTAAAGAAATAGATCAAATTAAATATGTAATTGATGAACTAAAAAGAAAACCTTATAGCCGTCGTTTAGTAGTTTCTGCTTGGGAACCTGGAAATGCAACAAAAAGTAAATTACCTCCATGTCATTACAGCTTTGCTTTTAATGTTAGTAGCGGTAAATTAAATTGTCATTTAACTCAAAGATCTGGTGATATTGCTTTAGGAATTCCTTTCAATCTTGCTGCTTATTCAATACTCACTCAAATAATTGCGCAAGAAGTCGGGCTTGAATTAGGATCGTTTGCTCATACAATTATCGACGCTCATATTTATGTAGCTGATAAAGGTTCGCCGATGGAAAAATATGATCATCGAGAAGGCTTGCTTGAACAATTGAAACGTGAACCTTTGCCATTACCAAAATTAAAGATTGCTAAAAAACCTATTGATGAACTTACTTTTGAAGACTTTGAACTAAATGATTATAAATATCATGACAAAATTCGATTTGAGGTTGCAGTATAGGCAACAAATCTAAATTCTTTTCGTCCAATTTATAATTGAAAAGATTAGTTTTATAATTCGTTTATTTTAGTTTTGAATGGAATTGTGTATTGAAAAAAATCATAATATCTGCTATCGCAAAAAATGGTGTTATCGGAAGATCGAATGGAGAAATGCCATGGCATTCAAAAGAGGAATTTCAACATTTCAAGTCTACAACTTTCGGCTTTCCGGTTATAATGGGGCGAGTTACTTTTGAAACCCTCGGCAAACCACTTAAAGGAAGATTGAACGTCATCATCACATCAAATAATAATTTAAAGTATGATTTTAACGACGTAAAAATTTTCAATAGCCTGGAACAAGCTTTTGAATTTTGTGAATCTCAAAAATTTGAAAAAGTTTTTATTATTGGCGGTGGAAAAATTTATAAACAAGCAATGAAATATGTTGACGAAATGATAATTTCAATAATGAATTTTGAAGCCGAAGGAGATGTCTTTTTCCCGGAAATTAATCCTAGAAATTGGAAAATCATTTCGAGTGAAAAGCGTAATGAATTTGAAATTTTGACTTATGTTAGGCGAAAAGCTGATGATGAATAATAAAATTAATATTTTACCGGAAAATATTGCAAATAAAATTGCTGCTGGAGAAGTTGTACAAAGACCGGAATCTGTAGTGAAAGAGTTACTTGAAAATTCAATTGATGCCGGTGCCAATTCAGTAGAAGTAATTATTAAACGAGCCGGAAAAACTTTAATTCAAATTATTGATGATGGCATAGGCATGTCGGAAGACGATGCCATCCTTTGCGTACAAAAACATGCAACAAGTAAAATTAATAAACTTGAAGATCTTGATTCGATCTCTACACTTGGATTTAGAGGTGAAGCTTTAAGTTCTATTGCTTCAGTTAGCCAGCTTGAAATTAAAACAGAAACAAAAGAAAATGAACTTGGTACAATAATTCGCATCGATGACGGAATAACAATTGTTAAGGAAAAAGGTTCATTCCCCAAAGGGACTTCAATTGCTGTGAAAAATTTATTTTTCAATACTCCTGCACGAAGAAATTTTTTGAAAACCGATAATACAGAACTGAAACATATCATTGACACTTTTAATAAAATATCATTGAGCCATCCGAACATTTATTTCAAATTATATAATGACGATGATTTAATTTTTGATTATCCATCTGGCAAGATAGAAGATAGAATCCGCAGTGTATTTGCCGATAATATGCTGGATGCATTAATTCCTGTAAACGAGCAAACTGATTTTCTTTCCGTAACAGGATTTGTTGGTAAGCCTGCTATGCTTAAAAAAAGTAAAGGTGATCAATATGTATTTTTAAATTGGCGATATGTTGTAAGTAAGCATATTAATCATGCAGTATTTACTGCTTATGAAAATATTTTGGAAAAAGGAGACTATCCTTTTTTCATACTTTTTATGGAATTAGATCCAAAGAAGATTGATGTCAATGTCCATCCGTCGAAGCTTGAAATACGTTTTGATGATGAAAAAAGTATTTACAATTTTGTTCTTGCTGTAATTAAAAAAAGTTTGGGGACACATGATCTTGTACCAACGATGGCATTTAATCAGACAATAGATGAAGGTGAAAAACTTAGATTTAATAATTACACGAAAGTTGAAAAAGGTGACTTTTCCGACCGTCCATCGTTTCAAGAAAAAAGATCTTATGCTAAGACTGATTTTTCAAACAGAGATATTGATATAATCTTTAGCTCAATTCCCGATTCAATTGAACAAACGAAACCTAGAGAATCAGTACAGCTTCCTTTTGACAAATCCGTCAATACTGAAATTTACCATGAGTCTGAAAAGCGGGTTGATGCTTTACAAAAAGAAGAAGACACACCTTTTATTATCCAATTGCACAACAAATATATTTTATCTCAGATCAAATCAGGGTTAATGATTATTGATCAGCATGTTGCACATGAACGAGTTCTTTACGAAAAAATATTGAAAAGATTTGATGCGAATCTTCCTTTTTCACAGCAGCTTCTTTTTCCAAGGACAACAGAACTTGATCCAGCAAGGTTTTTAATTCTTAAAGAAATAAATCCATTCCTTACAAAGCTTGGATTTGAAATTAAATTCTTCAGTAAAAATACAATTGTTATTGAAGGTGTTCCTGACGATGTTAGAAAAGGTTCCGAAGAAAAAGTTTTACTGCAATTGATCGACGAATACACTGAAAATCGGAAAGAAAAAGATATTGATGAAAGAGAAATTTTAGCAAAATCTTATTCTTGTAAAGCCGCAATCAAAGCCGGAGATTATCTTTCAGAAAAAGAAATGAGGCTATTAATAGATCAATTATTCGCCACTTCTATGCCGTATGTTTGTCCGCACGGAAGACCAATAGTGGTGAAAATTTCTTTGGAAGAATTTGATAGAAGATTTGGAAGAACGTAAATTTAAAACGCTGGTTGTCCAAAAGACAGAAGGCATTTTATTAGTTTCACAAAAGCTATAAAGGTTGATCATGAATTACGAAGAATATAAAAAAAGAAAAAAAGAATTTGAGCTGAAAGCAAAAAAATCTTCGACCACCGGAATGAAATTTACTACTGTCAGCGGGGAAGAAGTAAACATGCTTTACAGCCCTGATGATATTGAAAATATAAATTACCTTGATGAAATTGGTTTCCCCGGCGAATATCCTTATACTCGCGGAATTCATGTTAACGGATATCGCGGAAAAATTTGGACGATGCGCCAATTTGCCGGCTTCGGTTCACCGGAAGATACAAATCAGCGCTTTCATTATTTATTAAATCATGGTCAAACCGGTTTGTCAGTTGCTTTCGATCTGCCGACATTAATGGGCTGGGATTCTGATGCTTCTTTAAGTGAAGGTGAAGTTGGAATTTGCGGCGTTTCAATTTCGTCGCTTCAAGATATGGAAGTCCTATTCAATAAAATTCCACTCGAAAAAGTTTCCACTTCAATGACAATAAATTCTCCAGCAGCAATGGTTTTCGCTTTCTATTTAGCTGTTGCACAAAAACAAAATGTTGATTTTAAAAATTTAAGAGGAACACTTCAGAACGATATTTTAAAAGAATACATTGCACAAAAGGAATATATCTATCCTCCAAATCCTTCAATGAGAATAATTGTAGATATGATTGAATATTGTGCTAATGAAGTTCCACAATGGAATCCGGTATCTGTCAGCGGTTATCATATTCGTGAAGCCGGTTCAACTGCAGTGCAGGAGTTAGCCTACACTTTAGCTGACGGCTTTGCATACATTGAAGCTTGCATTAATCGCGGAATGGATGTAGATGAATTCGCTCCTAGAATTTCTTTTTTCTTCAATTCTCATTTAGATTTTTTTGAAGAAATTGCAAAGTACCGCGCTGCAAGAAAAATTTATGCAAAGAGAATGAAAGAAAAATTCGGCGCAAAAAATCCGCGCTCATGGTGGTTAAGATTTCACACTCAAACTGCAGGCTGTACTTTAACAGCTCAGCAGCCTGAAAACAATATTATCAGAACGGCATTTCAAGCCTTGGCAGGAGTGCTTGGCGGAACACAATCGCTTCATACAAATTCGATGGATGAAACACTCGCTTTGCCAAGTGAAAAAGCAGTTAAGATCGCTCTTCGAACCCAGCAAATTATTGCGTACGAAACAGGAGTTATAAACACAGTTGATCCTCTTGGCGGAAGCTATTATATAGAATCACTGACTGATAAAATGGAAAAACAAGCCAACGATATTTTCAGGCAAATTGATTCGCTTGGCGGAGTAATTCCGGCAATCGAAGCAGGATATTTTCAAAAAGAAATTGCTGATGCAGCTTATCGCTACCAAAAAGAAGTTGAACGCAAAGAAAAATATATTGTCGGTGTAAATGAGTTCGTTGAGCAGGATGAAAAAATAGATATTCCAATTCTTTACATTTCCCCTGAAGTTGAAAAGAAACAGAAACAGCGTTTGGCAGATTTAAAGCAGAGCAGAAATGAAGAAGTCGTAAACGAAAGTTTGAGAGAAATTCATGAAGCAGCAATCGATAACAAAAATCTTATGCCGGTTCTGGTTAAAGCTGCACGCAATTATGTAACGTTAGGCGAAATGATAGGTGAATTAAAAGAGGTGTTCGGTACTTACGAAGAAACAGCAGTTTTTTAATGATTAGAAATTATTTAAAACTTTTACGTTTGCCGCAATGGATTAAAAACTTTTTTGTTTTTGTCCCGCTGGTATTTTCCCAACATCTCTTCGACAAAGATTATTTCATAGTTTCATTTTCCGGATTTATTATTTTTTGCATTACTTCAAGTCTGGTTTATGTTATAAACGATGTAATTGACTTAGAAGCTGATAAAGCACATCCGGTAAAAAAAAATCGACCGCTCCCTTCCGGAAAAATTCCAAGAATAAATGCAATTTTATTGGCAACGATAATTTTTGTAATTGTTGGAACGGCATTAACTCAGTTCAATGAATACTTTGCCTTTTCAGTTATAGCTTATTTTGTTCTGAATATTTTATATTCTTTTTCTCTGAAGCACATTGTATTGCTTGATATCTTCAGCATTGCTGCCGGTTTCACTTTAAGAGTTATTGCCGGTGCATTAATTATTTCAGTTCCGATTTCTAGTTGGCTATTGCTTACCACAATGTTTATATCACTGTTCTTAGCAGTTATGAAACGACAATCCGAATTGAAGCTTATTCAGGATGAATCAAATACAACCACTCGAAAAGTGCTTGCATCATACTCACTTGATTTTACAAATCAAATTGCAACTGTCGCGGCTTCCGGTGTAATTATTTGTTATGCCTTATATACAGTTTCGTCAAGAACCGTTTCAATTTTTGGAACTGAAAATTTAATATACACAACGCCATTTGTTGTGTTCGGAATTTTCCGATATATGTATCTTGTTTATATAAATAAAAAGGGGGAAAATACAACAGAGATTATGCTCACCGATCTTCCAATGATTTTAAATGTTTTGTTATATATATTAACAACAACTCTAATCGTTTATAAGATTATTCAATAAGTAAAAAATTTTTTGTACCATTTAATTGAAAATGATTTCTCAGAAAATTAAAATAGTACTTGACGGAATTTTCCTTATATTAATTTCAACCATTATAGGAGCCTGTTCTGCTAAAATGATTGATGGAACAAAACTTAATTTGAATATTGAAGTGCTAAAGTCTAATGCATGGATCAATTTGATGCCTGGAATAAATATGAAGCCTACATTTCATTTTAACGGTGAAATAAAAATCAAGAATAATTCAGAGGATCTAGTAAAAGATTTAAAATTACAAGAAATTGATTTTTATACCGGCAGTACTTTATTGTTCAAATTCACCCCTGTCTTGAAGAATAAGATGGGTGATTCGGTGAATACTATTTCTCCTTTGGGTGAAAGTTTTTTTACTTTCAATTCACCAAAAGAATTGATTATAAAAAGTGAATTGGATGCGCAAAAGCTTTGTAATGCTGTACTAAAATTTTCTTCTGAAGGAAAAACTTTCGAATATAAAATTGCTAACATCAAAGTAGAAAAAGTTTATTAAAATGAATGTAGAAGATTTAATAGTACTTTTGCTTCTTCTGGTTATCAGTGCATTTTTTTCCGGCTCTGAGATTGCATTTATTGTCTCTAATAAATTAAAGCTTGAAATAAAGGCAAGGAAAAATAATCTTTCAGCAAAAAGTGCTCTCCATTTTGTACAGCATCCGCATAATTTTTTCTCAACTATTTTGATTAGCAATAATATTGTAAATATTGCTTTCGCTTCGATAAGCACAGTTATTCTTGCTGCCCTTTTCGGATTGAATGATTTCCACATTTTAATTATTTCAACTTTTCTAATTCTGCTTTTGGGCGAATTAATTCCTAAATATTTTGCCCGAGAATTAGCCGACAGAATAGTACTTGTCACCGCAATTCCATTAAGAATAGTTTCTCTTATACTTTACCCAATTATTAAAATCACATCATCTATTTCTTCTTTCTTAACTAAAACCTCTTCGGAAATTATGGAATCTCGTAACGTTAATGAAGAAAAAATAAATTATCTCTTCAGCAAAGAAGACATTGAACTATTAGTTGAAGAAAGTATTGAAGCCGGTGTGGTGAACAAAACTGAAAGTGATATTATAAGTAAAGTTTTAGATCTCGGAGAACAAAAAGTTTACGAAGCAATGAGACCGAGAACCGAGATTGTCGGCGTTGAAATTACTCAAACCATCGACGAAGCACTTTCAATTTTCATTGATTCCGGTTATTCAAAGCTGCCTGTATACGAAGAAAATTTAGATAATATAAAAGGAGTAATTTTTGCTTACGATATTTTCAAATCTCCCACAGATCTTAAAAGCATAATGAAAGAAATTATTTTTGTTCCGGAGACGAAAAGAACTTTCGATACGCTAAACGAATTTTTAAGCCGGCATGTTTCAGTCGCAATTGTAATTGATGAGTTTGGAGGGACCGCCGGTATAATTACGATGGAAGATATTATGGAAGAACTTTTTGGAGAAATAAGAGATGAATATGATATCGAAGAAGATATATGCAGAAAAATATCCGACAATTCTTATATAATCAGCGGCAAAGTTGAGATCGATTTTATAAATGAAAAATATAATTTAAATATTCCAACCGGAGATTACGAAACAATTGGTGGTTACATTACCAGCCGCATTGGCAGAATTCCAACGGAAGGTGAAAGTTTTGTAATCGATAATTTCAATATTCAAATTGCCCGCACAACTTCAATCAAAATTGATTTAGTCAAGTTAGTTGTACAGTCGGAGCCAATATAAACTAGCAATACCTAAGTTTACCCGCATATATTAACTTATTACTGACATTTCTAAATAATTTTACATACTGACATTTTAAATAGTTAATACATCGATAAAATTAAAATCTATTAAAAGTTGCTATTTAATAATTTAATTTTTAGATTATTATTGCGTGATGATCAATATTTTAATTTCTATGAATTGCCACTTGATGTTTTAATCTTTTTAGAATTGATCGAATCCTTTTATCGAATTTATTTGCCTTTTATCGTTTGTATTAGCTAGGTATAGAATATTTATTAGGTGTTTGAAGATAAATTAGCATATTCGCTTCGTCAATTTTGCGGAAATCAATTAAGTAACTATTTTCTATTTCGATAAAAATTATTTTAGATAATAAACTTTTTATGAAGGTCTATTAAATTATAGGCCAACTACCTATTCTAATATTGTTGCGGAACAACAGATTTAAAATTTTATTTTCTATTCATTTAAATGATGAGTGATTGTTAAAAAAATTACCTTACTCTGATAAGAGTGATTTATAAATTCAATGTAGTCTTTGACTTTTTTTGATGAGGGTAATTCAGATATAATTAAATTTTCATTAATATTTTTCACCGCCAGCATCTATTAATTAAAAATTATCTGGAAGTGAAGCTAAGGCAATTGATACTAGTGAGGTTAATATGAAATTAAAAAATATACTTTCTAAATCCCTTTTGTTATTTTTTGTATGCGGGTTATTATCCAATTTATTTGCTCAACCGGCAGCACCTACAACTGGAATCCCTGCCATTGGTGCAACTGGATTAGACACTTCTTCAGTTACTTTTACGTGGACTCATACCTCAACAGCTATAAATTGGCAAATAATGATTTCGACAAGCCCTACTATGACTCCAGTTATTTATGAAAACACGTTAGGGCAATTATTTACTGATACGACATATACAATGCCGGATACTCTTCTATCACCAGGAACTAAATATTACTGGAGTGTTCGCGCTTTTGATATTTCAGCAAATGCCAGCGCTTGGTCAGATACTGCTGATTTTACGACTAATTACGCGCCAATTGCTTCAGCAATTAATATTACCGGTTCGCCTTACTTAGGCGCAGCACTTACCGGCAATTATACATATAGCGATGCAGATGGTGATGCTCAAGGTACATCTACTTACCAATGGTTTAGATCAGATAATAATTTGGGCTTAAATAAAACTGCAATTCCATCGGCTACAAGTTTAACTTATACTCTAGTTACTGCCGACTCTGGAAAATATATTACATTCAAGGTTACACCGATTGCACAAACAGGTACGTCACCCGGAGCTACCGTTGAAAGTGCATATCTTGGTCCAGTTATAGATCCTCCGCCACCTTCAACACCAACTCTTATATATCCAAAAGATAGCACTTATAGAGTTAAAGATTTACCCACATTTATTTGGTCAACCAGTGCAAGTGCATCATCTTATGAAATTTTAATTACTCCTGATCCTACCTTTAGTTCTATACTAATTGATTCGACAGGTATAACGGATACAACTTTTACAGTTACTACACCTCTTTCGCATGGTTCGCCATATTATTGGAGCGTCAGAGCGAAAAATGTTTCTGGTACAAGTTCATATGCACCTAAAGCAATGTTTGTTGTTTCAATAAATGGTGTGAATGGCCCACAAGTTCCTATTCCTACGTGGCCTATAAATGGACAAGATATTTATTCTGACACTTCAGATATAAGATGGCATCTTTCTTATGCAGATTCTTCATTAGTATTTGATGTTTTAGTTGCTCTTGATTCTACTTTTGCAACTCCAATAATTGATTCCGTCGGAGCCACTGGTGATTCGTTTATTGGTACAGGATTTTTAAGTGATTCAACTTATTATTGGAAAATCCGGTCGCGGGATATTATTCATCCGGATACATCAGCATATTCGCCTATAGCATATTTCCACGTATCAAAGTCGCATACGCATCCTATTTTAGCTTGGCCTGTTGGAGGAGGTAATGTATATCAACCTACTCAGACTTTCTCATGGTATTTAAATGGTCCAGCTCCAGGAATAACTTATGATTTTAAATTATCATTAAACCCAGATTTATCAAACCCTGACACTTCTGCTGCAGGATTAACCTCAAGGTTTATAACTTTTACAAGTTTAAGATCTGGGAAAACATATTATTGGCAAATTGTATCTCATGTTACCGGATATGTAGATAGCTCTGCTATAGATAGTTTCAATGTAGTACAAAGTGCTGGTCCAGTTGTCCCTGTACTATCATGGCCTATTGGCGGAAGCTACGTTTACTCTAATGTACCAACTTTAAATTGGTTTGTTAATTCTACTGGTACAGGATTATCATACGATATTAGATATGCTCTTGATACTGCATCCCTTGCCGGTGCAACCGTATATTCAACAACAAATCTTTATTATACTGTAGCAACTCCATTATTAAGTGATACTACTTATTACTGGCAGGTTAGATCAAGAAATGGAACCGATACTTCAAGCTTCTCAACACCTGACAGCTTTAAAGTGTTTGCTGGAAGTGGAAATCCTGTGGTTCCTGTTCTTTCAAATCCTATACATGGTAATAATGTATATACTAACAATCCTACTTTGTCATGGTATTTGAATATTGCATCAACAGGTCTGACATACCAGGTTAGATATTCTCTATATATTGATAGTCTTAACAATGCACCGATATATAATACGGGCACTGATTCAACATTCTATACAGTTGTTTCGCCATTACCATACGATTCAGTATACTATTGGCAGGTAAGATCTAAATCTGCAACTGATTCGTCAGCATTCTGTCAACCCGACAGTTTTACAGTGGTATCCGGTAACGGGAATCCTGCAGTTCCAATTCCATCATGGCCGATTGGCGGCGCAACAGTATTTCCAAATCCCCCTATTCTTAATTGGTACTTAAATGTTCCATTGAGTAACCTAAATTATATGGTTCAATATTCGGTTAACTCAGATATGTCTACAGCTACTACAGTCGCAGGCATAGATACCAATAATTATCAAATTCCTTCAGCGCTAACTGATGGCACTACGTATTACTGGAGAGTCAGGACATATAGTACATTGATAAGTGGCGATACTTCGGCATGGTCACCTACTCAAAATTTTGTAACAGCTTCGCTAAATGGTCCTGTTGTTCCAAGAATTGGAAGTCCGCAAAATGGAGTTCTACTAAAGATTAATAACCCAATGCTTTCCTGGTATCTGCCAACTGCTGGCAAGAATCTTACTTACGAACTTCAGTATTCATCTAAAGCAGATTTTGAAAATGCAACTACAATTAATAATCTTAGCAAAACTTTGACTGTTATTAATAATCTTCAGAAAGGTCAAACTTATTATTGGAAAGTTAGATCTACTTCTAATAATGGTATAAGTTCAGCTTATTCTTCGAGTGGAATTTTTGTAATTGAAGGAATTACCGGAATTAAAAATGGATCAACTCCATATACTTTTGAAGTTCAACAGAATTATCCTAATCCATTTAATCCTTCAACTCAAATTAATTTCACAATTCCGAAGGCGAGCATTGTAAGTATAAAAATTTACAATATGCTTGGGCAATTAGTTAAAACTTTAATAGATGAACAAAAGAATGCCGGATTCCACACAATAGTTTGGAATGGAGATAATAATTTTGGTCAACATGTTGCAAGCGGTGCTTATATATACAGAGTAATTGCCGGAGAAAATGTTGCTGTTAAGAAGATGATTCTTCTCAAGTAATTTTTGATAATATTTAGCTCCCTGTTGTTATAAACAGGGAGTTATGACTACAATTAAAAACTATTTTATTTTTCGGAGGGAAAATTGGATCTACAAGCAATTGTACTTAGCTCAGTTGTAATAGTGGGAGCTTCATTTGGTGTTAGTGTTTTAGGTTCTTACGTTGCTTACATTTTTAAGAAATCGCAGCAAAGGAAAAATTTTTAATAATTATTTTAACGAAATATTCATACGATACTTTTTGCAATATTAATTGTAAAAATGAGATTTAAATAAAATACTTTTATTTAATTGAATATCCGCCGTCAATGACGATATTTGTTCCAGTAATCCATTTGGCTTCATCACTCAAAAGAAACATTGCAAGATTAGAAACATCTTCAACGGTTCCAATACCTAATGGATGTTGAAGTTTAATTGTTTCGATATGTCCCGGATATCTTGCATCAATTGAGTCTGTCATTTCAGTCTGGATCCATCCAGGTGTAATTGTGTTAACTCGAATATCTTTAATAGCAAGTTCTAATGCCATAGTTCTTACAGCGCCAATAACAGCGCTTTTCGCTGCGCTATAAGCTGTGAAGCCAACTTCACCTTTTATTCCAGCAACCGAACCGATCAATATATGAGAGCCTTTTCCCGATGAAATTTTTTTCGAAGAAACGATTTTGATTAATTCAATTCCAGCAAATAAACTGGTTTTTATAATCTGTTCAGCATCGTTCCAATTAAAAGCTCTAAGCGGCGTGAATTTATTTATCCCTGCACAGTGCACGCTTCCGTCAATTCGTTTTTCTTCAGAAAATTTTTCAATTGCAACTTTTAGCAAATCAAAATTATTTACATCCAGAGGCTCTATTCTAATTTTGGCGCCGAATTTTTCTTTTAAATTTTCTAGTTTATCTGCTCTACGACCAATCGCTAGAACTTCAGCTCCATTATTTATTAAATCTTCAGTAATCTTTTTTCCAATTCCGGAAGTTGCGCCTGTAACTACATATTTCTTTGTGGCAAAATTAAAATTTATGTTCATACTTACTGCCTTATGAATTATTCTGAATAGAAAAAAAAATCATTTAATAATCTGAAAAACTTAAGCTGCAATAATTAAATGCGAGGTAATTACACAACTAACTGCCCTGTTAAATAAATTCATTTTCTACAAAGAAAATAATCTTAGTTAAGTTCAATTTCAATAGGAAGTAATCCGCCATTTGGGTAAAACGGAAAAAAGAAAAGCGATGAACATAGGTTTGATATTTGACAATTTATAATTGAAATTTTTAGTCTATGTTATTGATAGAAAAATAATTTTGTAATTGAAAATAATGCTTATGGGTTATCGTAAATCCTATAAATAATTATTGCTTATAAATCATTTCCGAAAACCAAATGTGAGCCAAGTTATTGTGATTAAATTTATTAACAAGTAGATTACAATATAAGTTGCGCGTTGAAATGGATAGGTAGGCTTTTAGATTCGATTGATATTCACAAGAAAAATATGAGGAGGTTAAATGAAAACAGTCAAATATCTTGTTCCATTCGTGCTTGCTTTCCTGACGTCCTGTTCATCGTTGGTGTTAAAACCAGCTGATTTCTCCTGGCCAATAGAATCCGTAAGTAATGTTGGTAACAATGGAAATGTGGAAGTAAAACGCTACTCGTTAAATTTTGATGCAAGGCCATTGTTTATTAAAGAAACGGGTGATTCACTTTCATATCAAAATCAGCAGCTTAGAGTTATTAGAAATTCAAAAGGTTATTACTTTATGGTAGCTAATAACTTTAAAAATGTTTACGTCTTTAATGTTAAAGACGGTGTTTTTAAGTTGGAAAAGAAAATAGAAATATCAAAACAAGAGGGTATTCAAAATCCGGCATTCAATCAGAGGCCTCCCTATATTGAACTTGTTTATGGTTCCAACAGCGATAAGAAATTAAATCTAAGTGAAGATGGTATTGAAAAAGAGGAGGTAAAGAAATGAAAAGAATAAGTATAATTTTATCAGCGATGGCGATTTTTGTTTTATTCTGCACTACTGTTTTTGCACAGCAAGATTACCAAATTGTTCAGAGCTTTAAAGAAAAACAAAAAGAGATTCTTCAATCAATAAAGAATGCTAATTCAAACGATGATCTTAATCAAATTCAAACTCAAATCGATCAGCTAAAAAATGATTATGAATCGCACAAAGACTTGCTGGATAAAAGTCTATATCCGGATGATTTCAACGGCACAATTGATAAATTGAATAATGAGCTGCAGACTAGAAAAGATAACATGGGGCAGATAACAAATTTGCAAACGCAAATTTCACAGCTTAAGAGTCAGATCGATTCGTTAAATACAAAAAATGCCGAACTGATTACACAGATCCAGCAAATGCAGGAACAAAATATAAAAGATATTGCTAAGCTCGAACAAACAATTCGTGAATTAAGAAGTTCAATGATGCGAAGAGACAGACTCATAATGTCTATGCTGGGCGGCTTGCTTCCGCCATCTTATTCTGAAAATGGTAAGCTGACATCAAGCGAAAAAGAACAGATATATTCCAGGACAAAAAAATCAGACATAATAGCTAATATAAAAAGATCGATTGATGATAATGTTAAATTTCTGCAAGTAACAACTCTTAACCCTGAAGACCTAAGCACGATAAAGAGACAGCAAACCGATTTTGAAAAGATGTGGAAGAGTGTAGGCCCTGAAATTGTAAATATATATTCTAGTCGAAAAGAGAAAGTAAAAAATATTCAAGATATAGATTCTGCATTCTCTGATTGGCGTAAGGCGATTGACCATGAAGCGTGGAACTCTATCAGACAAAGATTTCTGGATCATGAAATTCCTTTAGACAAATTTTCTAATGGAGAAGAATTTTCCGCAACAATTTCTTCTTACATTAACGATCAAATTGCAGATGCAAGCGCTAATGGAGAACAAGCAAAAAATAATTATGCAGTATTTGCCGATACTGTTTGGTCTAACAGTATAAAACCGCTTTGGATTCCATTTCTCATTGAAAACAATTTATTCACTAATAGCCAGTTGAGTGTTATTGATACTAAAATTTATAAATGGAAGTCGGAAGTGTCGTCTTCTCCTTTAACATGGATATATATTATAATTGGTATAGTAATAATTGCCGGAATAATTTCACTGGTTATTAAATCAGCATCATCTAAAAAGAAAAAAATTAGAATCGATGAAAGCACTTAAGAGTTATTAATTATCTATAAAAAGCCTGAATCTAAAATTTATTTTTCTAGATTACTAAAATTTTAGTTTCAGGCTTTTATTTTATGCTTTTTTTAAACCTTGCTGCAACTCAATTTAATTTTCCATAATGTTGATTATAAGCTTTGCATGTTTTAATTTCAAATCCCTAAACTCATAATGTGTTTAACAAATCAGATTTAAATAATTTTTTGTTCAATTAACAAGCGAAGGGAGAAAGTTCTCATGTCAGATCAGCAACTGTCCGGTGAAGTTTACTATCCATCGAAAGAAGTTATTAAACATGCGCACGCAAAGTGCGATGAGCTATATAAATTTGCCGAAGAAAATCTTGAAGGATTTTGGGCAAAGGAAGCTAAGGAACTTCATTGGTTTAAAAAATGGAATAAGGTTCTTGATGATTCGGAAAAACCATTTTATAAATGGTTCACCGGCGGAAAAACTAATATCGCATACAACTGCCTGGATGTTCACGTCGAAACTTTCCGCCGGAATAAACTTGCTTTGATATGGGAAGGTGAAAACGGTGAGTTTAGGTCTTTCTCTTATTTTTCACTTAGACGTGAGTCATGCAAATTTGCTAATGTTCTGAAAAGTCTTGGTGTTCAGAAAGGTGATAGAGTTACTCTGTACATGGGAAGAATTCCGGAGTTGATGATTGGAATGCTTGCCTGTGCTAGAATTGGCGCTATTCATTCGGTTGTATACGGCGGTTTTTCAGTTGAATCGCTTCATGAAAGATTGGAAGACAGTCAGTCCAAAGTTTTAATTGTCGCCGATGGTTCTTATCAAAGAGGAAAGATTGTTCAGCTTAAAAAAATTGCTGATGAAGCTTTGCAGCGTGCAGCAACAGTGGAAAGTGTTTTAGTTGTTAAAAGAACCGGAGAACCTGTAAACATGGAAGCCGGACGCGATATGTGGTATCATGAACTTATGAATCTTCCGATTGCAAATAATGCTTGCAATATTGAAGTAATGGATGCTGAAGATCCTCTATTCATTCTTTATACTTCCGGAACAACCGGCAAACCGAAAGCAATTCTTCATACTCATGGCGGTTATATGGTCGGTGTATATTCAACATTGAAATATGTTTTTGATATTCATGAAGATGACAGATATTGGTGTGCCGCCGATCCAGGATGGATTACGGGACATAGTTATATTGTGTATGGCCCATTGCTGAATGGTGCTACATCATTTATGTATGAAGGTGCGCCGACACATCCGTATCCAAACCGCTGGTGGCAGATAATTGAGAAGTATGGAATAAATATTTTATATACTGCACCGACAGCAATCCGCGGCTTAATGCGTTTTGGTGAAGCCTGGCCGAACCGTCATGATCTTTCTTCTCTTAGGATACTTGGCAGTGTGGGTGAACCAATTAATCCGGAAGCTTGGAGATGGTATAATAGAGTTATTGGAAAAGAAAAATGTCCGATTATGGATACATGGTGGCAGACAGAAACCGGAATGTTTATGATTACACCATTGCCTTGCATGCCCCTCAAGCCTGGTTCCGGTACAAAGCCTTTTCCAGGATTGCAAATGGATATTCTTGATGAAAGTGGAAATCCTGTTAAAGCAAATGAAGAAGGATTTCTTGTAATCAAAACTCCCTGGCCGGCGATGATACGAACTTTGTATAACGATCCCGAAAGATATGTAAACCAATATTGGAGTAAGTATCCCGGATATTATTTAACTGGAGATTCGGCTCGCAGAGATGAAGATGGTTATTATTGGATAATCGGCAGAGTAGATGATGTAATTAAAGTTTCCGGCTACAGGCTAGGAACCGCTGAAATTGAAAGTGCCTTGGTAAGTCATTCCGCTGTTGCTGAGGCTGCTGCTATTGGACTTCCGCATGATGTTAAAGGACATGCAATTTACACTTATGTAATTCTTAAAGCTGGTTTTGAAAAAAGTGAAAAGTTAGCTGAAGAATTGCGGCAGCATGTTGGACATGAAGTTGGACCAATTGCAAAACCGGAAAGTGTAGAGTTTGTTGATTCACTTCCCAAAACACGCAGCGGAAAAATAATGAGACGAGTTCTTAAAGCTAAAGCTTTGGGGCAAGACCCGGGAAATATATCGACTCTTGAAGATTAATTAGTTGAATGAGATGGCATCTTTCTTTAAGATGTCATCTCTATTTCATAATCTGAAATACAGAATCCAGCACAGTTCCATCAACCCACTTAACAACTGCAACAACTTTATTTTTATTTACTTTTGGTTTTGCTGGCGCGCTGCCGCAAATTGAATAAATTTCATCTCTGATTTGTTTGATTGATTTAATTGGTAAAGAAGAATTTTTCATCGCTTGAATTAAATCTTTTCTCTTTGGATTTATCGCAATTCCTCTTTCTGTTATTATAACATCAATCAATTCTCCCGGACCGCAGAGAGTTGTAACTTCATCGATGATAACAGGGATTCGATCTCTGAATGAAGGCACAGCAAGAATAGTACATTTTGAATAAAGGCAATTCTGCCATCCTCCGATGCCGTGAAGAAGATAGCCGTCCGAATGGCTGACAACATTCGCATTAAAATTTATATCAACTTCAGTAGCGCCTAAAACAGCAACGTCGATGATTGAAGCGAAATTTCCTTTGCCATGAAAATTGTAACTTGTAAACGGACTTGTGTTTACATGATTCGGATTTTCTCTCATGCTTCTCACGCCTTCAAGGTCAAAAGTTTGTCCATCAAGAATATAATCTGTCAATCCTTCTTCCAAAAGCTGAACTAAATATTTTGTGCTGCCGCCACGTACAAATCTTGCTTTGACTCCTTTTGCTTTCATTCTTTCTTTCAAGTAAAGTACGAATGCTAAGTTTGTTCCGCCTGAACCGGCTTGGAATGAAAATCCATTTTTCATTATTCCGGCTTCATCAATAAATTGAGCGACATACTCGGCGATTAAAAGTCTGTCAGGAGATTTTGTAACTTCAGTTGTTCCGGAAACAATTTTTGATGCATCACCGAGTGAATCAACTTGAACAACATAATCAACATTGTTTCCTTGAATCTGCCACGGCACGCAAGGGAATGGAACTAAATTATCTGTAACTACAATTACTTTATCAGCATATTCAGAATCAGCAAGAGCAAATCCGATTAATCCCGAAGCTGACTTTCCATTTACACCATTTGCATTTCCAAATGGATCTGCTGTTGGCGCAGCAATTACAGCAATATCAATATGAACTTCACCATCTTGAACAGATTGATATCTTCCGCCGTGCGAACGTAAAACGCCAACGCCTTTCATTTTCCCTTCGGTAGTAAATCTGCCAAGCGGACCATTCATGCTTCCTTCAATATGATGAATTGTTCCATCTTCCAAATATTTAATTAAATGTTCGTGAATTGGGAATGAAGCACTTGGAAACCAGCGGATATTTTTTACTCCCATCGCATGAATTGTATCAAATAAAATATTCGTTAAAGTATCGCCGTTTCTAAGATGATGATGAGTTGAAATTGTCATTCCATCTTTTAGTCCGGCTTTCTTTAATGCTTCCCGCAAATTTTTTACAATCTTGTTCCCATCTTCAGGATAATCAATACATGAATTAATTTTCGGCGTTGCTTTATTACCGGTCGGTTTGAATTTATTAACACCTTGAAATGGAATTTGTCTTTGTCCGTTTACTTCTGTTGGAACTAATCTTCCGATATTATTTTTAATCAATTTCATCAATTAACCTTTTAAATTTGATAGCACACAGATTTGTTCAGATCAGCGCTGATCAGTTTAATCCGCGCAATCAGCGTGCTATTGTTTTTGTTTCCAATTTTCGTTTAACAAATTATTCAGAACAGCGAGATGAATAGTTTTCTGCGCTCGTTTAACAACCGGTGCATCAATCATCTTACTTCCGAGAGAAACAACTCCGATTCCTTTTTTCTCAGCCTCTTCAAACGCCAAAACAATTTTCATCGCTTTTTCTATTTCTTCCAATGTTGGTGCAAAACCTTCATGAACAACCGGAACTTGCCGAGGATGAATACAGCCTTTTCCTTCAAATCCCAAAGACTTTGCTTCAATTACACTTTGCTTTAAACCTTCCATATCGCCTACATCTGAAAAGACTGTATCGATAGCCTGAATGCCGGCAGCCTTTGCCGCATTAACAATCATTGATCTTGCAAAGAAACTTTCTTTTCCTTCAAGAGTACGCTGTGTGCCAAGATCAGCGGTGTAATCTTCAAGTCCGATTGTAAGCGCGCAATTATTTTTTGAAGCTGCGGCAATTTCATATGCTTTAATAATTCCAAGTGCGCTTTCAATTATCGGCATGAAATAAATCTCATGTTCAATTTGATTTTCTTCCTTTAATCGATTGACTTCATTTTCAACATCAATTACTTGATGTGCGGATTCACATTTAGGAATTAAAATTACATGAACGTTATGAGGGACTATAAATTTCAAATCTTCAAGTCCGCGAGGGAGCTGATTAATTCTTACCATTCTTTCAGCGCCATAAAAATCAATACTCCGTAAAGCATTTCGAACAAGTAATTGAGCGGCATCTTTTTCCGAAAGGGCTACGCTATCTTCCAAATCCAAAATAATTCCGTCTGGTTGGTGAAGACCGGCGTTAGGAAAGAATTTTGGTTCATTGCCGGGTAGATACAAACGGCTTCTGCGCAATCGATCCTTTGTGGTTTTAGCTAAATTGTTTTTATTGAACGGCAAAAGAAATTCTTTGTCGATTGATGGAAACATTCTTTTAACAGCTAATTCAAATCTTGCCGCAATAACAAATGGAAGTGCGCCATAATCTTCGAGTAAAATGTTTGCATTTTTTAATCCGAAGAATTTACACATTTCATTTAGCTGATTCTTAATTGAATCGCCGTACATTGAAGCAACTTTGCTTTTTACTTCTAATTTTATTCCGCCGGAGTTTGTCAGATCGATTTCGAAATAACAATCGGAGCGGACGTTGTCTCCTCTTTTGCCGGCGCTTGATTTGGTAATTGTATTTTTCATAATTCATTTCTCATTAGATTGCTAAATTGTTAAACTGTTTAATTGCTGAAGACAATTTGGCCCGCTTCGCTCTCGCATATCGAGGCGAGCAATTCGACAATCAGACAGTTAAACAATTAATTTCTCCATAAAATCTCTTGTCTTTTTCTTTTCGCAATTGAAGATCATCTGCTTGATGCTTTTTTGTTTAGCTTTTGTTAAAAGCGAATCAGACAAAGAATTAAATTTATTATCGAGATCTTCTTCCGTCATCGGCTCTCGCGGATCTCCTTTTGGAAATTCGAGATATTCTGAAAATTCTTTTCCGTCTTTTGTTTTAATTACGACCTTTGACGGCTGCTTTGCCGGAAACATCTTTTCAAATTCTGTTGAAGCTTCGCCTTTTATTTTATCAATCACTTCCCAAATCCTTGGGTCCTTCATTTTTTCATCTGAAAAAGATTGTGTTGTTATTTTATGATCAACTAAAGCTGCGGCAATACAGTAGGGAAGTGAATGATCCGCAGTTTCTCTTGATTCCGGTCTGTATTTGTGCGGATCGAAAAGAATATCGCAAGCGCGTGCAATCGTCGTGACAGTTACTGATTCGATTTGATCATATTGAATATTATTTTTGGTAACAACTTTTAATGTCGCTGAAATGTGTGTATGAGTTAATGCTTCGGTAGGAAATGCTTTCATTCCGCATTCTAAAATTTTGAAATTCTTTCCAAGATTTCCGACTAACATTTCCAGATCCCATTTCCATTCGCCTAAAGAATCTCTGCCTTGCATTTTTACCGGATTTACTTTTTCATCTTTTGCATCCCATCCGAAGAAGCAATCCATAAATCCTTCTTTGCCTTCAAAAACTTTTTCTGTTCCGGTGAAACCTTGTTTTGCCATTAATGCTGAAAATACACCAGATTGAACTGCCATTGGATCAACAGTATTTTTCATCATCGTTAATTTACCGGCGGTAGGACACCCGATTGTATGATTGTGGCTCCCGCTTATTCCAATTGCATTAACCATTTGATCCACGGTTAATCCTAAAAGTTTTCCGGCAACAATTGGTGAAACAAATTGAGTTAAAGTTGCGTGGTGCCATTTGCGTTCACGAATTCCGGGAACTGCAAACTCACAAAGCCGCTGTTCAAATTCATATGCAAGAACAATTGCGGTGATTACATCTTTCATTGATGCGTCAACAAGCTCACCGACAGCAAGTGCAGCCGGGATTAAATCAGAAGGATGCGAAGGATCTTCCTTCCAATAAATATCATTGAAGTCAAGCGCGCGAATCATCAAAGAATTTACGAGCGTAACGTTGACCGCCGGTAATTTATCGCCGAAACCGATGATGGTTGCTTCTTTACTGCCGCGCATTTTTTTGTAAATATCCCTAAGGATTTTTACATCTTTTGTATGATATCCGCCAAATGCGCATCCGATTGAATCATACAAATATCTTTTTACTTCGTTAATTACTTCTGCGGGCAAATCTTTATAATTAAGATTAACTGCAAATTCTGAAATTTGTCTTGAGATTGATTTTTCCATAGTTAAATTGCTAAACTGTTTAATTGTTAAATTGTTTAAAGATTATCACGAACCCAATTTTCTAATCCGCCTTTTACAATTAATTCCTGTGCGGCTTTTCCAATCGGATCAAACGAATATTCTTTTTTGTTTATAATGATTTTTGAATTGGCGAAATCAATTGAAGCGCTCATTCCGGTTTTTACAGTCAATTTATCTTTACCGAATTTCATTTTTAAATCAGTCGTTAATGTCGGACATTCGATTAATAAAAAGCCATTGTTAAGAGCATTTCTTTTGTAAGTTTCGTTAAACGAACCTGCAATGACAAGCTTGATTCCTTTATACTTCAAAGCTGTTGCGGCTTGTTCGCGTGAACTTCCGGTTCCAAAATTAAATCCGCCAACTAAAATATCACCCTCGTTAGCGATCTTTACAAACTCCGGATCGTAATTTTCCATTACAACTTTTGCTTGCTGTTCTGGCGAATAGTCATCAATGTAAGTGTATTTGCCCGGATAAATTCCGTCGGTGTTCAAATTATCTTGATGACAGAAAATCAATTCTCCTTCGACTGATTTTGAAAATCCATTAATGATTTCAACTTTTGAAATAGTTCCATTTGATTTCTTATTATTTCTGATATCTGCATAAATGTTGTCTGGACAGTATTCCCACGAATAATCAATTTTGCCAGCAATAGCAGAAGCAGCCACAACAGCAGGCGAAGCCAAGTAAGCTTGTGAATTTGGAGAGCCCATTCTTCCCTTAAAGTTTCTGTTTGTTGCAGAAATTCCAACTTCACCATCTTCAAGAAGTCCGGTTCCTAAACCAATACAAGGTCCGCATCCGGGAGGAAGCGGAATTGCGCCGGCATGAATTAGGGCTTGCCAGTCGCCGCGTTTTTCACTTTCTTTCTGAACTTCACTTGAGGCAGCGGCAACGTAAAATTTAACTCCGTCTGCAACTCTCTTTCCTCTTATGATTGAAGCAGCTTCAGCAAGATCATTTACTCTGCTGTTAACGCAGGAAACGAGATATGCCTTATCAATTTTTATTTGCTTTGCTTTTATTTCAGTAAGAGTTGAAATTGTTTTAACTGTGTTGGGGCCGGAAACGAAAGGCTGAATAGATGAAAGATCAATTATGATTTCTTTTGCATAGAATGCATCTTCATCCGCTTTGCAAATTTTTTGTTCCAACTTATTAATTCTTTTTAAATTAATTCGCGGATGGTTTCCTTTCCCGTCTTCATCAGATGGAACGCCTGCCAAACCACGCTTAGAAATTTTTTCAGCTCTGTCTTTCAGCCAATTAATTGTAACATCATCAATTGGAAAAACACCGGCAAGCGCTCCCCATTCAGTTGACATATTTGCGATAGTTAATCTTTCATCAACTGAGAGTTTGTTAATTCCTTCGCCGGTAAATTCAATAGCATGATTTAGAACTTCGTCATGATTGAAATAACCGCAGAGAGCAATTATTAAATCTTTTGCCGTAACACCTTGCCGCAGCTTTCCTTTCATTTCAACTTTTGCAATTGGAGGAACCTGCCACCAGGTTCTTCCAGTTGCCCAAATTGCTGCTGCATCGGTTCTGACAATTGGAGTTCCCAAACATCCCAAGCCGCCGTACATATTTGAATGGCTGTCTGATGCAACAACCATGGCCCCAGGAAATGCATATCCTTCTTCACACATTATCTGATGTCCGATACCGCGTCCGGCAGGATAAAAATCAGCTCCCATAGATTTAGAAAATTCTTCTATCTTTTTGTATTTCTCTAAATTTTTTTCGCTTTTATCCTGGACATTATGATCGAGCGTGTGAACTACTTGTCTTGGGTTCGCTAATTTTTTTGCGCCAATACTTTTGAACTTTGGGATGACTGCGCCGGTGTTGTCGTGAGTCATTACATAAGCTGGTTTAATTGATAAATAATCTCCGCTGTGGACTTCATGATTTTTGTCTAAGCCAACAGCATATCGTTGTGCTATTTTTTCGATTAATGTTTGTGACATAATAATTCAATTGTTTAATTGATGTATTGTTAAATTGTTTTTAATTCATATCTGAAGTTTTTTCTCTGTGAAGAGGATTAAACTATTAATAGATTTTGGTAGCTTAATCATTTCAGAAAAGATATAAGAATATTCTTCTTCATTTAATAATTTTCGAACATGAGATTTTTCATTCCAATCTAAGGATTCATACAATGGACCTAAACTATATCTAAAAAATTTTATTTTATCCTTTTTAGAATATCGTCCCAAACCTTCAGCAATATTAGCTGAAACTGAATCCGCCGCAGTTACGTATTGTTTTCCGGCTGTATCTTTACCGAAATGATCCCATTTCAAAATTAAGTCCCAAATATGATTACTCAGTCTAAATGAAATCTTGTAAGCTTCAATGTCATTTAATTTTAGAAATTTTTTGTTTTCCATCTAAACTCTTTTACATTACTAACAATCGGTCAATTTAACAATTAAACAGTTTAACTCTTAAACGGATCAAAGCTAACAAAATCAGCATGATGAATAATTATTGATTCAACAGTTCGCTTGCCTAAATCTCCTTCTTTAGAATGAGTAGCAATTATATGTTGAACTTCCGGAGGCAATCCAAATCTATCAGCGATTGCCAATCCGCTGAATGGATGTCGAACTAATTTACCGGCATCGCTGGTAGTTAGTTTACCGTCTTTAATTTCGTATTCCAAAAGTTTTCCGACATCAATTAATATTGCGCCAGCGATTAAAATATCCATATCAATTTTAATTTCATCACCGAAATTATTTTTCATAATCTTAGCCATCTCTACAGCGAGATGAACTGCTGTACGCTTATGCGTCATGAAAGTAATTTTGCAATCTTTAATCAATAAAGAAAAAGGAATTACTTTTAAATCATCTGCAGAAAGCACACTGTTTTCGATTGCGTAAATCCAGCAGTTGAGAACTTTTTCTTTCAGCTCTTCATTTTGAATCCAGTTTATTTCCGGCCAGATTTCTAAGATTTTTTCTTTCATTTTATTTTCCTAATAATCTCATCAGTCATTTGCTGAGTTGTGCAAGCACCTTTTGAAAAAACATCAGGGCCGCCTTTTAATTTAAGCATGTCATAAGTTTTTACTTTCCCTTCTTCAATAACCTGTGCAATTGCTTTTCTTATCTTTTCAGCTTTTTCGTTTTCACCAAGATGATCAAGCATCATGCAGGCGCTGAGAATCATTGCCATCGGATTTACGATTGACGGATTTAATTCTTGATATTTCGGCGCTGAGCCATGTGTCGGTTCAAAAATAGCAACATCTTTACCGATGTTTGCGCTGCAGGCAAAACCAAGTCCGCCAATTAGTCCGGCAAATCCATCGCTGATAATATCTCCAAACATATTTTCTGCGACAATTACTCCATAAATTTCCGGATTTTTTGTCAGCCACATCATCTGCGCGTCGATGTTTGTATCCCACAATTGAATATTAGGATATTCTTTTGCGATTAATTTTCCTTCATTAAACATCATTCCAGATGTTTCTCTAAGAACATTTGGTTTTTCACAAATGGTTACATTCGAATAGCCAAACTTCTTTGCATATTCAAATGCTTCTCTTAAAATTCTTCTGCAAGCATTTCTGGTAACTATTCTAGTTGATATTGCAAGATCTTCACTTGGGACATTTTTAAAGGATTTCATCTTTGGGTGAGTTTCAAATGCATCACGAACTGCCTTTGGCGGATTTGTCCATTCAACTCCCGAATATAATCCCTCAGTATTTTGACGGAAAATTACCGCATCAACAAGTGGTTCTTCAAAACTGCTATCACTTCTTCTAATAAAGTTAAGCGGATTGCCTTTAAAAGATTTGCACGGTCTAATACAAATATCCAGATTGAAAAGTTGTCTTAAACTAACAATCGGACTAAAATAAACATAACCTTTTCCTTGAAGTGATGGATCCAGTTCTTTGGCGGCAGCATCTTTTGGTTTGCTCGTTATAGCACCGAACAATCCGATCTTATGTTTTTCTAAAAGGTCGATGGTTCTTTGAGGTAAAGCATTTCCTTCTTTACACCAAAAATCCCAGCCAATATCTGCATGAATATATTCGGCATTAAAATTAACAGCACTTAAAACTTTTATTGCTTCCGGTAAGACAGTTTTTCCAATACCGTCTCCCGGCATTGCTACGATGGTTTTCATTTGGGGATCCCCGACTAATAATTTATAAAAAATAACTGGTGAAACTTAATTAATATAACCAATGCAATCAAGGAAGTGAGATCAGATACAATCATTTAAATAATTGAAAAATATTTCGATAATAAGATTGGAATTTTTCCGTTCTAATTTGATGATACTTTATTACAATTAGATTTCGGAATTTGATTGCAAAAACAAAATAACTTAACTATTTTCTACACTGTTTTTTTAAGTGGATATTTTTAAATAATTGAATCCGGATAAAACAAAAAATAAAGTTTTTGATTTCAAAGATGAATTAGAAAAATTTCATCTGTCTATTCAAAATATTCCTGCCGAAAACGGAATACCTCAGACTATTCATAAAATTACATCCGATTTAGAAATTTTTATCGATCGGCTTGAAGACGCCTATAATGAATCAAAGTTGATTTCAGAAGCATCACTCGATGCAATTTTTAGAATTTCAAAAACCGGGAAAATAATTTACATGAGCTCATCGTGTAAAGAACTTTTTGGTTATGAAGTTGAAGAGGTCCTCGGTGAGTTTATATTAAAATTTATTCCAAGCGCAGAGAATAAGAATTTGTTTCAAACCCTTAATGTTTTGTATAAAGAAAAAAAAATTGTAAACACAGTTTTTAATATCATTCATAAAAACGGCGGATTGATCCCGGTAGAATTAAATGCTCAAATTGTAAGTTTTAGCGGGAAAGCTTTGGGCCAGGGAACTTTACATGATATCCGCGGAAGATTAAAAGCAGAAGAAAAGCTTAGAGCATCTGAAAAGACTTTTAGAAAAATCTGGGAAGATTCACTTGAAGGCATGCGCTTAACCAACGAAAAGGGGATAGTGGTAATGTGCAACAAGGCTTTTGCAAATATGATTGGCAAATCAAAACAGGAAATTGAGGGAAACATTTTTTCTTCGATGTATGATGTAACTCTTGATGAAAGATCGCTTCAAGCTTATAAAAATAATTTTCATTCCGGAACTTTTAATCAGCGAGATCAGAAAAGCGCAGTTCTGTGGAATAAAAAAATAATTCACTTCGAAATGACGAATTCTTTTCTTGAAACTATTGAAGGAAAGAAACTTCTTTTAACAATTTTCCGCGATGTTACAGAGCGAAAAAAGAACGAGCTGCTTTTAAGTAAAAAAGATAAATTGCTTCAGGGTATTGCCGAGGCAACCCGCGCTTTAATTTCAAATGAAGATGCAAATATTGGCTTTCCAGCAGCATTAAAAATTCTTGGAAAAGCAGCCGAAATTGACAGAGTTTATATATACAAACATAAAGATGTTGATGAAACCGGTGAAATGTATGTGAGCCTATTATATGAATGGGCAAATGAAAAAATCGAAGAGCAAATTTTAAATCCAACGCTGCAGAAACTTTCATACTCAAGATTTCAGTCGCTAAATTTTTACGAAAATTTTTCCAACGGGAAGACTCTCAAGTTTCTAATAAATGATCTTCCTGAAAAAGAACAAAAAGTTTTTATTGATGATAATATAAAATCAATCATTCTTGTCCCCATTATGATCGATGGAGGCTATTGGGGATTTATTGGTTTTGATGAATGTAAATCTGATAGAGTTTGGAGCGACAATGAAGAATCACTTCTAATTACAATGGCTTCAACGCTTGGTGCAGTAATCAAAAGAGACAATATTCAGAAAGAGCTTATTGATAAAAACAGAGAATTGGATCAAGCAGTAATTAAAGCCGAAGCCGGAGCTAAAGCAAAAAGTGAATTCTTAGCTTTGATGAGCCATGAAATTAGAACACCTATGAACGGGGTAATTGGTATGACAGGATTGCTGTTAGATACTGACTTAACCGACGAGCAGCGTGAATTTGTTGAAACTATTAGAATAAGCGGAGATCAACTATTAGTTATTATAAATGACATTTTAGATTTTTCAAAGATCGAATCAGAAAAGCTTGAACTTGAAATGCAGCCTTTTGACATTCGCGATAGTGTTGAGGATTCTCTTGATTTGCTCGCTTCAAAAGCTGGTGAAAAAGGACTTGACCTCGCTTACTTAATTGAAAACAACACTCCCCAAACTATTACAGGCGATGTAACAAGGCTTAGGCAAATTCTGACTAATCTTCTGAATAATGCAATTAAGTTTACAGAAACCGGTGAAGTTTTTATTTCAATCTCTTCAAAACCTTTAGATGAAAACAAATTCGAAGTTCAATTTGCAGTTAAAGATACCGGCATTGGTATACCTGAAGATAGAATGGATAGATTGTTCAAAGCGTTTAGCCAAGTTGATGCTTCTACAACCAGAACTCACGGCGGAACCGGTTTGGGATTAGTAATTAGTAAAAAATTAGCCGAGATGATGGGCGGAAGAATGTGGTTTGAAAGTAAAGTAGGCGAAGGTTCCACTTTCTATTTTACCGTAGTTTCAGATGCAACCCCTTCCAAATCTAAAGTTTATATGAAGGGGCAAGCCATGCAGTTAACCGGTAAAAAAGCATTGATTGTTGACGACAATAAAACCAACAGACGAATATTAAAAATTCAAACTGATGCGTGGGGAATGTATTCTAAAGTAACTGAATCACCGCTTGAAGCTTTGAACATGATTGCTGCAGGTGATGATTTTGATGTTGCTATCTTAGATTTTCAAATGCCGCTGATGGATGGAATTACTTTGGCTTCCGAGATTAGAAAATTTGAGAAGGGAAAGAATTTGCCGATTGTTATTTTAACTTCAGTAGGCAGAAAAGACGGCGTTGCAGATTATGAAAATTTAAAGCTGGCTGCTTTCATTACAAAACCTGTAAAGCAAATTCAATTTTACGAATGTTTATCTTCTATACTTATTGGTAAGAATAAAATAATTATTGATAAACCAAGATCGAGTATTCGGATTGATAGTGAATTAGGGCATAAGCGTCCTTTGAAAATTTTATTAGCTGAAGATAATGCAGTTAATCAAAAGGTTGCAATAAAAATCTTGAACAAATTAGGATATAGAGCTGATATTGCAGCTAACGGCTATGAAGTACTCAACGCACTTAGAAAAATAAATTATGGAATAATCCTTATGGATATATTCATGCCTGAAATGGATGGATTTAAGGCAACCGAAATAATATTAAAAAAATTTGCCGGGAGAATCCGGCCTAAAATTATTGCAATGACTGCAAATGCGATGCAAGGTGATAAAGAAAAGTGTATCGAAGCCGGTATGGACGATTACATTAGCAAACCGGTTAGAATTGAAGAACTTCAGGAATCGCTTCAAAAGTGGAGTGAAATAATTTATGAGGAAAGAAATACAGAACTTACTCAAAAGGAAAATCATCAAACTTCAATTAAATATATTGATGAAAGCAAAATTGACTTGATAACCGATATCCAATCACCTGATGATATAATATTCTTTATTGAACTTCTTGATATTTACATCCGGGATTTTCCTATTGGTGTTTCTAATATTAAAAAGTCCATTGGCCAAAAGAACTTTGATCAGCTTAGGTTTTTTGCTCACAAATTGAAAGGCAGCAGCCTGACACTCGGCATTGATGTTATTTCAGATTTATGTAATCAAATTGAGGAAGCGGCAGATAAGAATATTATTGATTCGCAGTTAACCGGCCTTCTAACTGACTTGATTGAAAAGCTTGAAGTTATCCTTAAGGAAATAGAGATTCTTAAGGAAAAATACAGTCATATCGCATATAATTAAGAATTCTTTTCTGAAATTTCTTTTCATTTAATCCTAATAATTTTTATACTTTTGTTATAAGAATATTTCAATAATTATAAAAGATTATTTTCTATGAAAATTGTGAGCGGAAAAAATCGAGCGCCGTATAATCGTACGTTATTTTTAACAAATGATGAATTAAATAAATATAAAAGTCATTTAGTACAAATAGATAAATCAGTTGATGTTGATAAGTTTCTCGGAAAAGTGATAAATCAAAATATATTTGATGTGCTAAATTTTTTGCCAGATAAATTTATTGATTTGCTTTTTATCGATCCTCCTTACAATCTACATAAAAAATTCAATACCACGTCATTTAAAGAAATGGAATTGGCGGAGTATCAGAAATGGATTGATTCCTGGTTATCTAAAATAATTAGATTGTTAAAGCCAAATGCTTCAATTTATATTTGCGGCGATTGGAAATCTTCACCGGCAATTTATTCAACTGCTACAAAATATTTTAAAGTTCAAAACAGAATTACATGGGAAAGAGAAAAAGGCAGAGGTTCAAAAAATAATTGGAAGAATTGTTCCGAAGATATTTGGTTCTTTACGATGAATGACAAATTTACTTTTAATGTGGATGATGTTAAAATAAAAAGAAAAGTTTTAGCTCCATACAAAACAAACGACGGCAAACCGAAGGATTGGGAAAATCACGGCGAAGAAAATTTTCGGATAACACATCCATCTAATATTTGGACTGACATAACAATTCCATTTTGGTCAATGCCGGAAAATACAGACCACCCAACCCAGAAACCGGAAAAACTTCTTGCAAAAATTATTTTGGCAAGTTCAAATCCCGGCGACATTATTTTTGATCCGTTTCTAGGATCAGGAACCACAGCAGTTGCTGCTAAAAAGCTTGGAAGAAATTTTTCAGGAATTGAATTGGACGAAGAATATTGCTGCCTTGCTGAAAAGCGACTTGAACTAGCAAATAAAGAAAAATCAATTCAAGGTTATGATGGTGAAGTGTTTTGGGAAAGAAATACTTTGGCAGAACGAAAGAAGAAAAAATCTTTTTGAAGAAAAACCGATTAAATAATTTTTTATTTTCTTCCTTGTAATAGATTAAAAATTTTTCAATCTTTGCATCCCTCAATGTAAGAAGAGAGGTACTTTATTTGGGCACCGGTTAACAGGATAGTGCCGAACCCCGTCAGATCCGGAAGGAAGCAGCGGTAAGCATAATTCTTGTGTAACCGACTGCCCTTTTTATTTTTTATCCATTCGTTTTATTATAAGCATTTGCCGGAATTAAAAACTCAAGCGATCCTTTTGCCAGATGAATTTTATTATGAAATGAAATTTTTGCAATTGCGCCTTTCTTAAAATCTACATAAATAACTTTGCTCGAAATTAAATTAGATAAAATTTCAGACATATCCGGCTGATGGCCAACAAATGCAATATCTTCTCCGTTTAATGAATTTGCAATTTCAATTATACTTTCAGTTCTGCAGCCCGGCGATAATTTTCTATCCGGAATTATTTTATTCATAATTCCAAAAGTTTCGGAAATTATTTGTGCTGTTTGAATTGTTCTTACTAAAGGAGAGGAAACAATGGAATCAAAGTTATCAATTAAATTTTTCCAACTTTCGCATGCAGTTTTCATTTTTAATTTACCTGGCTGAGTCAGTTCCCGATCAAAATCTTTCTTACCAACAACTGCTTTCTCTGCATCTCCGTGGCGTATTAAGTATATATTCATTTTTTTGCTTTATAAATTTTTTTGAAGCGAAAAATCAATTTTTATAATCGACAAATATTGCCGTAATGTTCTGATGAAAATCCATCAAATCTTTATTCAATTCTCTTCCGGAAAGTGAATTCATTTTTTCATCCCATTCATCTTTTGAACTTACAGTTACTTCACAAAAGTGGCTGTATTTTTGATCGAGAAGCAAACTGCTTTCAACATCAGCAATCTTAATTTCTTCGCCAGCTATTTTGGAAAGATATTTTATTGTAAACTCTTTAAAATGATTGAGAACATTCTCATCGTTTGTCTTTTTTTAAAATAAAAGAAGTTTGTACATCAGCAATCGATTGTAAATGAATTTATTATGCTTTGAAAAATATCCTTGTATGTTTCGTAAGTATATTTTGAAGCTGTTAGGATTAAAATGTACTTATTGTCATTGCAAGAAAATTCGAAGAACTGAACAAAATCTTTTCTCATAGGAATCTTGTCCGAGTAACGAACTTTATATTTGCCGGAAGTTTGAAATTTCAAATTATACTTAACATACATTTCAGCAGAATCATCCGGCGGAATCATTATTACCGAAATGCTCGCTCCAATTTGTTCGTTAAGATATTTTGTCCCTACAATTTCTTTTTTTAAATAATCGGCAATGGTAAGATTTTTTATTGTTCTCCAATTATCCGGCAATGTTAAAGTAAACCCCAGCCTGTCATTAGTATTCGCAGTTGTCTTCAACGTATCAACATCTATATCAATTCCAACTGAAGCATAGAATGATTTTAAATCTGTTATTTCAGGTTTATCAGGTTTCAAATCAAAATTACGAATTTGATTGATCACAAAGTTATCAAAAATTTTGCTGCTGCTGATATATTTTTTTTTTGAATAATCGAATAAAAATACATCAGCTTTATTTGAAATTTCAGATTCCTTAGAACTGTTCATCTCCGTTCGGATCCTATCAACATTAATTTCCGTTACGGTTTGAGAGAATTCGATTTTTGGTTCCGCTAATTTTGTAAATGTTCTAAAAGCAAGCCTGGCAGTTGAATCACCAATTAAGAAAAGTGAAACACGATGAACTTTTAAAGTATCTTTTGAAATAAATCTTTCGGAAACTCTAACCATTTTTTGTTTATTCAAATTAAAAACTGAATCATCCAAATAGCCGTTTAATGATTTATCTAAAATGTATAATCTTAATGTAGAATCATAAACCGCAAATCGATTGTAAATTGGATTGGGAAAACTAATGAGCGCTAAAAAATATTTTTTGCCGGAGCTTATTATTAAGCTGTCAACAGAAAAGTCATTATAATTAGAATTCAATGGTAAATTGAGATCGGTAAAATAGCCTAAGCTTTTGTTTGCGGTAGTATCGCCGCCAATTGCTTTCAAAATTAAATTTTCAATACCAGATGAGTAATAAATATTTGATGTCTCTTTTGTTTTGTTAAATAAAGAGCATCCTGAAATTATAAGCAAAAAGGCAAATAAAATTATTTTACTTTCAGACCGCATAAATAATATTGATAAAAAAATTATCAAAAGTTACTAATTATTTCCGAGATTTCTTAATCTTGTTCTTACTCATTTCTAAATTAAGAGCTATAAAAATTTAGTAGAAATTCATTCATGAATTGTCATCAAACTTTTATAATCAGGAATCACGGATTCAATAAAATTATACTGAGAATTTATTATCTGCCGTTTTAAAATTTTTCTTGAGTCTCCAATAGGTAAACCAATATGACTAACATTTGATTTATCAATTACCAAAAAATGTTTATCTCCAATAAAATATTTACCAAGATACATTTGTTTGATTCGTAAATTTATAAACTTATGAAGTTCGGCGTAATTGTATTGAATGTAATTTTTTGTTGAATCGCTGAATGAAATTGTAACGGCGTTATTTCCGCTGTGGACTAACACCGGCGTGCCAATATCAATTTTATCGTACAACTCTTTTGCAATTGCTCTTGAAATACGCAGACAACCGTGAGAACTTTTCTTTTTCCCAAGATAACTGTAATAACCGCTGGTTCGTAAAGCATGAAATCCGATACCGAAATTAAACCCCATCCAGTTTAACATTAGCGTGCTGTCAAACTGCCTTGAATACCATTTGGGAAGCTTAGCTTGAATTACAAATAATCCTTCCTTCGTTTTTATTCCGTCTTGTAATTTATCGGTTCCGCTTGATATTCCGAATTCTTTTATGGCTCCATCTTTTGAATGAAGAAAAGCTTTTTGAGTAGATAGATTTACTTCAATATAATACGGATGGAATGTAAAAATTGTATCACGAAGAAAAGAGAAATCCATGGTTTTAGATGAATCAGAATACTGCCCAATTCCGCAAAACGCAGTTACAGAAAAAATATTTTGAAAAAGGAAATAGTAAACGAACAGAAATTGTTTTCTCATGGTAGTCAGTTTTTATTTTCAGCAAAATGATTAAGAATAATTTCAGCTTTTTGTTTTCCGATTATTTTTGAAAGCTGATCGTAATCAGATTCTTTCACTGCCACAACGCTTCCTAATTCTTTTAATAATATTTTTGCTGTTGTTGGTCCGATCCCTTTTATTCCTGTTAATTCAGTTTGAATCGTTCTTTTGCTTCTTCTGTTTCGATGGAAAGTAATTGCAAATCGATGAGCTTCGTCTCTAACTTGCTGAAGCAGCTTTAATCCTGATGAAGTTTTAGGAATTGAAGCCGGTTCGGATTGTTCAGGGAAAAATACTTCTTCCAATCTTTTTGCTAAACCGATAACATTATACTTTTTAAAACCTAAATTATCCAGAATTTCTACTGCGCTTGAAAGCTGCCCTTTGCCGCCGTCAACCATAATTAGTTCTGGAAGGTTTTCATTTTCTTCCTTTAGTTTTGAATATCTTCGTCTTATTACTTCGCGCATTGAAGAAAAATCATCCGGGCCTTCAACTTCTTTAATGATGAATTTTCTGTACAAACTTTTTTTCGGTTTGCCGTCTTCAAACACAACCATGCTGGCAACTGAATCTGTGCCTTGAAGATTTGAAATATCGAAACATTCAATTTTATGAGGTAGAACATTCAATCTTAAATCTCTTTGCAGCGCTGCCAGAGCATATGGAACGTGGCCTTCCTTTTTCATTTTTTGTATTTGAATTTCTTTCAACTGGAAGATCGCATTCTCTTTGCACATTTTTACCAGCGAGCTTAAGCTGCCTTTTTTAGGAATTACCAGTTTAACTTTTTTATTAGCCCGCATTGAAAGCCACTCAATTAAAGTTTCGGAATCAGCCGGGTTAGTTTCCAAAACAATTTCATCCGGGATGTCAACAAATTCACCGTAATAAAATTCAATTGCCGCAGAATATATTTCTGAAATGTCTTCCCATTCTTCAATGCTAAGCTTTAATTGTTTTTTTGCAATCAGCTTTCCGCTGCGAATATTGAAAACTGAACATGCAGAATCTTTCCCTTCGTAAGCAATAGAAATAATGTCGCGGTCTTCAAAATCATCGCTGACAATTTTCTGCTTTGCAGCAATTACCTGCAGCTGATTTATTTTATCCCGGATAAATGCTGCTTTTTCAAATTCCAAAGTTTCAACCGCGCCGTTCATTTCTTCTTGAAGTTCTTTAATTAAGTCATCGGTTTTTCCTTTTAAAACTTTAATAACGCCGGTAACTCTTTCATTGTAAGTTTCCGGCAAAATCAATCCTTCACACGGTCCTTCGCATTTTTTTATATGATAGTCCAAACAAACTTTAAATTTCTTCTTTGCAATTGCTTCTTCATCAATTTTTAATTTGCAGCTGCGAATCATAAAAATGTGAGTAAGCATTCTTAAAGATGATTTCATATTCTTTACATCGGTGTATGGACCAAAATATTTTGAACCGTCTCTTATAATATGCCGAGTTGGAAATATTCTTGGAAATAGTTCGTTCGTAACTCTTATAAACGGATATGATTTATCATCTTTTAAATTTACGTTGTATCGCGGCTTGTATTCTTTGATCAAATTATTTTCAAGAACTAAAGCTTCAACTTCGTTGTCTGTTACAATTAGTTCAAGATCATTTATTTTGTTTACAAGCGCTAAAGTTTTTGGAGAGGTTACACTATTATGAAAATAACTGCGAACCCTGTTCTTCAAGTTTATAGCTTTGCCTACATATATTATTTTACCTTTATCATTTTTGAATTGATAAACTCCCGGCTTATCAGGCAAATTTTGTAATTTAGTTTCAATTAGCGAATTCATTTTGCTTATGTTAACGGTTATTCAATCCTAAAGAAATATAAAACAAATCTATTTCTAAAAAAATTAAATTAGATTATGCTGCAGCAATCAAAAAATTAATATTAAAAAAATTATAAAGGAAGAACTTGATTCTTAGCGATTACCACAATTCCGCTTTCAGTTACTGTAAATTTTTTTTTATCGCTTTCAAGATCAAATCCAATTTCATATCCTTCAGGCACGGTTACATTTTTGTCGATAATTGTTCTCCGAATTCGTGCATGTCTGCCGATGTTACAATTGTTCATAATAATCGAATCGGTTACATAAGAAAAACTATTCACTCGTACATTCGGGCCAAGAAGAGAACGCTCAACCAAACCGCCGGATACAATTGAGCCGTCACAAATAAGAGAATTTAAAGTCCGTCCAACTCGTTCACCTTCATGTGATACAGTTTTTGCCGGCGGAAATTGGTATTGGTATGTTCGCATGGGCCAGTTTTGATCATAAAAATTAAATTCCGGAGTTATGGAAATTAAATCCATGCTTGCATCAAAATAACTATCTATTGTTCCGATGTCTTTCCAATAAGGTTTTGTTTTTTTGTTCTCGTCTAAAAACTTGTAGGCAATAACATTTCTTTTTGATTTTACCATATGTGGAATTACATCGCTGCCAAAGTCATGTGCTTTAATTTTAAGCGAATCCATTTCTTTAAAAACTTCTCTCAGCGAAGCAGAATTAAAAACATAAATTCCCATGTTCACAAAACTAAAACCAGGTCTGTCTGGAATTTCCGGCGGAGATTGTGGTTTTTCAACAAAAGATGTAACTGAATATTTTTCATCAACATCAACAATACCAAAACGATTGGCTTCCTCTTTAGGTACTTCGATACAAGCAATGGAAAGATCGGCATTCATATCAATATGATATTGAAGCATTTTTAAATAATCCATTTTGTAAATATGATCTCCGCTTAAAAGAAGAACCCAATTAACTTTTTTGTCTTGTGAAAATAGATTTACGTTTTGATAAATAGCATTGGCAGTTCCAAGATACCAATCGTTGTTAAACTTACGCTGCGGTGGAACTGAATAAATATATTCGCCGAGTTCCGGATTAAAAATACTCCATGCTTCAAGCAAATGTTGATTTAAAGAATCAGACTTATATTGAACGAGAACATAAATTCTTCTTAAACCGGAATTAAGGCAATTCGAAAGTGTAAAATCAATAATGCGGTATTTCCCGCCGAACGGAACAGAGGGCTTGCTGCGGAAGGTTGTAAGCGGAGACAGCCTTTCTCCCTGTCCGCCTGCTAAAATCATGGTTGCAGTTTCTCTAAGTATTGATGATCCAGGGAAAGTCATAGTTCCTCCTAAAATATTAATTTCAATATATAGAAATATGATTTGTTTGGCAATTGAAGAAATTGTTAATTTTACATTATAATTTTAAACTAACTTTAAGTTCAAATTCAAGCATAAATATTTAACTTCTTTTGCGGAAGAATTGGCCATAATGTTTTATCACATAATAAATTTATCATGATCTTAAAACCTGCCGAATTCTAAATCGATCTGAATGAATAAATCTTTAAAAATAATTTTACTAATTATATCTTCTTTAACTTTTCTGATTGGCGGTAAGTTTGAAGATAATCATATAAAAAATAATTCCAACAAAATTAAAAGTAATGCCGGGATATTTCAAAAATCAATTGGTAATATGGAAGAATCTGAAATACCGGATAATTATATATCAGTGAATCAATATAAAATTAATATTTTGCATTACTTTTTGAACATTGATCTTTTCCCGGATAAAAAATTGCTTAAAGGTGATGTAACAATCGTTGGTGTTTTACTCGATAAAAACTTGAAGCAAATCGATTTGAATTTTTACGACAATATGAAAATATCCCGGCTTCAGTTGAATGGTGTAAATGCAGCCTACAGTGAAAAAGGCACTAGGCTGTCTATCCCGGTTTCAAATTTTTCTTCTGATACTTTTTATGTTCATGTCGATTATGAAGGAACACCAAAACGAGTTGGCTTTTCTTCATTTGTTTTTGGGGAAATTAATGGAAAGTCATGTGTATATAATTTAAGTGAACCGGTTTATGCTTCCACATGGTTTCCTTGCAATGACATTCCGTCCGATAAAGCTTTGGTGGATATAAAAATTACAAACGATTCATCGGAAGTTTCAGCATCAAATGGGAAACTTATAAGTGTAACAACTTCCGGAACAAGAAGAACTTATTATTGGAAATCGATTTATCCGATGTCAACTTATCTCGTTTGCCTATACTCTTCAGACTATGTTAACTTTAGCGATGAATATATCTCGCAGGATAAATCTGACACGATGCCAATTGAGTACTATGTTTTTCCAAAACAGCTTGACCAAGCTAAAGAAGATTTTAAACCCTATCCTGATATTATAGATTTTTTTGCAAAGACATTTGGAGAATATCCATTCATAAAAGAAAAATATGGCGTTGCAGAATTTTTATGGCAGCTTGGCGCAATGGAAACTCAAACATTAACCGGTGTTGGTTTTAATTTCATCGGTGGGAAACAATTTTTTACAAATATCTTTGCTCATGAACTTTCTCATCACTGGTTTGGTGATGCTGTTGGTCCTAAAACTTGGAAAGATGTCTGGCTTAACGAAGGATTTGCAACTTATTGCGAAGCTTTATTTGCCGAACATAGAGGCGGCGCCGGCGCACTTCAATCAAATATGATGAGTAAATTTCAAGATGATTTTTCTGGAACAGTTTATAATCCAAATGATTTATTCAGCGCGACGGTTTACCAAAAAGGCGCATGGATTCTGCACATGCTTCGCCATGAAGTTGGCGATTCAACATTTTTCAAAATTATGAGAAGCTATTACGAAAAGTTTAAATATAAAAATGCTTCTACAAAAGACTTTGAAGAAGTTTGCGAAAATATTTCTCATCAAAATCTAAAACACTTTTTTGATCAATGGGTTTTTACCGGAACCGGAATATTAGACTTGAATTACGATTGGAAATCTGAAAAGGAAAATAATTTGTATGAAGTAACCCTAAACATAAATCAAACTCAAAAAGGTTATGATGTTTATGAATTTCCAATAGATGTGAAAATCCAATTCAAGGATCAGACCGTCTCTTATAAAATTTTTCAAATAGATAAGCGTCAAAAAAAATTAGAGTTTGAATTAACTGAAGAACCGCTGGTAATTACTCTCGATCCGAATAACTGGCTTCTTGCAAAAATTCAGTATGAAAAAAATGGCAGTGAATAATTATTTATGCTTATATTTTAAAGTGCTTTACGTATTTTTTAACAACAATAAAAACTAGTGAACGAAACATATCTTTTTATTTCTGATATTCATCTTGGCCTTCAGTCTCCTTCAATTGAAAAGGAAAAAGAACGGCTGCTGGTAAAGTTTTTAAATTTTGCTCAAGAAAATGGTAAAGAACTTTATATCGTAGGCGATTTGTTCGATTACTGGTTTGAGTATAAACGAGTTTATCAGAAAGGATTTTTCAGAACGCTTACTGCACTACAAGATCTTACTGAAAAAGGAATTAAAGTGCATTATTTTATTGGGAATCATGACTTTATGCATCGAAATTTTTTCAAAGATGAAATCGGTGCTGTAATGTATGAAGATCCCATTGATATCAAATTAAACGGTAAAAGATTTTTTATCGGTCACGGTGACGGATTGGTAAAAAATGATATTGGTTATAATATCTTAAAGAAAATTTTAAGAAATAAAGCTCTGCAAAAAATATATTCATGGGTTCATCCGGATATTGGTGTAGCCATTGCAAGCAATACCAGCAAGACAAGCAGAGATTATACTTCAAAAAAAGATTACGGCGAAGAAGATGGATTATTCGAAGCGGCAAAATCTAAAATAGATGATGGATTTGATTATGTTTTATTTGGTCACCTTCATAAAAAATGCTTTTTAAAATATAAAAACGGATATTATATTAATCTTGGATCGTGGCTTGATGCACCTTGCTACGGTATTTATACTGGCGGAAAATTTGAAATTGTAGATTGGAAGTAAGATGGCAAAAATTAGAAATCAGAATTTTGAATACGGTAAATATTTTGACGATGCTTTACAACGTAATAAAAAGAAAAAATCAAGCAGCGGTAAGAGAAAAAGAATTTTAATTATCAGCGGGATAATTTTTGCTTTCTTCCTAGCATTTGGAATTTACGTTATAAGCGGTCTGCCTTCGCTTGAACAGCTTGAAAATCCCAGACCTCAACTTGCCAGCAAGGTTTTTGGAATTAACGGCGAACTGATTGGAACAATTTCTATTCAGAATAGAATTGAAACAAATATCGATAGTTTACCATCATACATGCCAAACGCTTTAATCTCCACTGAAGACAGAAAATTTTATTCGCATTGGGGAGTCGATCTTAACCGTTTCATCAAGGCAATGATCAAAAATATTTTCCTTTTCAGGCATGAAGGCGCAAGCACTATTACCCAACAGCTTGCAAATAATCTTTATCATTTTAAAGTAAGAGACGAAAATCTTTTTCAAACCGGAATTAGAAAAATAAGGGAATGGATAAGCGCTGTTCAAATTGAAAAAACTTTTACCAAAAAAGAAATTCTTCAGCTATATCTTAATGTTTCTTATTTTGGAAGAAGCGCTTACGGAGTTGAATCTGCAGCAAGAGTTTATTTCAATAAAAAAGGAAAAGACCTTACTCTTCCCGAGTGTGCATTATTTGTTGCTTTGTTAAAATCACCGGAATATTATGATCCTGTCCGGCATCCCGATCATGCGTTAAGAAGAAGAAACCAGGTAATGTATAATATGGTTACGAACGGAATGCTTTCGGAATCGGAATATGATAAACTGAAAAACGAACCAATCGATATTTCTTCGGATAGAATAATCGGCAATAAATCCGATGCGCCTTACTTTATGGAATATATCCGTCAGCAAATGGTTGCCATGTCCGAAAAATATGGCTATGATCTTTACCGCGACGGGCTAAACATCTACACAACATTAGATTTAAAGATGCAGCAGATTGCCAATAAAGCAGCGGCTGCTCATTTGAAAGAATATCAAGCGATGTTTGATAAATTTTGGAATTGGAACAAACACCAGGATTTGTTAGCCAGCATTCTTGATAGAGCAATTAAGGATAGTCATCAATACAATCTTGTTAAAACACCTCAGGAAAAAGCTCAAGTATATAACAGCTTAAAATACGATCCTCATTTTATTGATTCAGTTAAGAAAGCTGTTACAACTATTCAAGTTGGTTTTGTTGTTCTTGATCCTACAAACGGACAAATAAGGGCAATGGTTGGTGGTGAGAATCAACAGTTCGGCAGAGGATTAAATCATGTTACCGGAATTAAACGCCAGACTGGTTCTGCTTTTAAACCATTTGCTTATACAGTTGCAATTGATAATGGATATTTTCCAGCATATACACTTCTTGATCAAAAGTTTAATTACAATGGATGGTCGCCGGATAATTTTGAAAATGATTACGGCGGATACATGACATTGAGACGAGCCCTTGCATTTTCTATAAATGTTATTGCCGGGCGTTTAACTATAAGCAATATGGCTCCTCCATGGCAGGTTGTAAAATATGCACATCGAATGGGCATTCAATCTCCGCTCGATGCAGTTCCTTCAATTGCGCTGGGAACTTCCGATGTTTCTCCGCTTGAACTTACTTCAGCATACGGCACGTTTGCCGATAACGGTATTCATGTTGATCCTATTTCAATTTTGAAAATCGAAGATAGAAACGGAATATTAATTGATAAATTTGTTCCGGATTATCAAGAAGCAATTTCTCCGCAGACTGCATCTATAATTACAAACATGCTGCAGGATGTTGTAAACTATGGAACGGGCGCCGGAGTTAGAAGATATTTTCAATATCCTTGCGCCGGCAAAACCGGAACTACACAAAACTTTTCCGATGCATGGTTTGTTGGATTCACTCCTCAGCTTGCTGCCGGAGTTTGGGTCGGCTTTGATGATCATAGGATTAAATTTACAAGTTCGTACGGACAGGGCGCAAAAGCCGCTATGCCTATCTGGGCAATATTTATGGAAGGCGCTTATAAAGAATTAAATCTGCCTGTAAATTATTTCCAGATGGCATCGGGGATTGATACAGTTTCCTTCTGCAAAGCGACAATGGATTTAGGCGATACAAGATTAGCCACAAGCAATTGTCCGGCTGTAGTAACGGATATTATAAACGCAAAGAACCTGCCGGCTAAATGTGAAATCCACGGCGGCGGTGGAAATAAGATAAAGAAGGAAGATAATACCGGTCAGTCAGGATGGTAAGAAAACAATTATCAATTAAAAATGTAAAATTAAAAATTAAAAGTACTAGGTAAGGGAAAAAATAAGTTTAGTGGCAATGGTTAATTAAAATATATTGAGAAATAATTTTCTAAGGATATAGACTAGTTTTTGATTTAATAGTAAATTTGAAATGCAATTTGAATTTTTAATTTTACATTTTTAATTGTTCATTGAATTGCCCGGATGGTGAAATTGGTAGACTTGCCTACCGGCAGGTAGGCACGCTAGGTTCAGAGTCTAATGCTGAGCGAAGGAAGGAAAAACTTT
>JAMCWE010000238.1 GCA_023475265.1 Bacteroidota bacterium | reverse complement strand
AATTGAAGAAAGCTGAGAAAGCCCTTGAAGAAAAATTTTGGGTAAAGGATCTCGGTTATTACTGCTACGGCGCCACCGAAGAAGGAAAACCTGCCTCGCCGGCAGGTAAACAGGTAGAAGAGAAAACTCCCTGGCCGGAGCTTGGGATGGCGTTCGGTGTTTTGAATGACGCTCATTCGGTTGAGTGCTTGAAGAACTTAAACGACGCGGACCTCTGCACGGATTGGGGAATCCGCTCGCTTTCGGTTAAGTCCGAAAATTTCGATCCGCTGAATTATAATTACGGCGCGGTATGGCCTTTCATCGCCTCGTTCTTTAACACGGCGCAGTTTAAATATCATTTCATTCCGGCTGGATATGAAACGCTGCAGGCAACTGTTAATCATGTTTTTGAATATAGCCCGGGAACTGTTCCAGAAGTTTTTTCCGGTTCAACAAATCAGAAATTAGCGGAAGGATATCATGATCAAGGATTTTCTACAACAGGATTTATGGAGCCGCTGACACGCGGGCTGCTAAATCTTGATGTCGACGCGGTCCATCATAAAATAAATTTCGCACCGAACCTTCCGGCTAATTGGGACAGCTTAAGTGTGAATAATATAAAAGTCGGTGAAGATGTTGTTGACTTGAAAATACTGCGCACAACCGGCAAGCTGGTTTTAACAGCCAAAAACAATGGTGGAAGCGATGTTGAAATAAACTTTGCACCCGCTTTAGGTTTGGGAACGAAAGCCGAATCGGTTTTGCTTGACGGCAGTCCAATCCATTTTGTAGATGAAAATGAATCTCAGGCGGTAATCGTTAAAACAGATTTCAAAGTGAAGAACAATTCTTCGCTTGAAATAAATTTTAAACCTGTTCCGGAAATTTATATCCTGCAGTTAAAGACTTCCCGGGGAGAGAGTAATCAATCATTAAAAGTTTTGTCACAAAGTTTTTCAGATGGAAAGCTTCACGTTCAAGTTGAAGGATTGAGCGGAAGAGATTATCAAATCGGAGTAACCAACCCGGAAAATATTTCTTCTGTTGAAGGGGTGGAAGTTTCGGGAGACAGATTGAAAATTAAAATTCAATCCGGTATGAAAGATCAGTTTGTTAAACAGGAAATTATAGTCGAAACTAAATCGCAGTAAATAAAATTTGAAAGTTTCAAAAATGCTTTAAATCAAAAATTCATTTGATTCAAACAATTTATTTAAAGGAGTAAATCAATGAAATCAATTTGTTACTTACTTGTAAGCTTATTAAGCTTTATGATGATATCCTGTCAGTCGTCCAAAGAGAATTCTGAAAGATTTCTTTGGAAGAATGAACCGTCTCATCTTTTAACGAAAGATGAAGTGAATCAAGAAATTGCAGTTAAGATGGAAAAAGTAAAAAAGTTTTTGAATGAAAATCATTTAAAAGGAATGCTGCTGAATAGAGTAAGTAATTTTTATTGGATGACTGCCGGTTTAGCCGATAATCAAATTGAACTGAACAAACAGGGAGGTGCCGCATCTCTTTTAATTTTAGATAACGGCGAAAAATATTTGTTAAGCACTGAAAGCGAAAAAGATTTGTTGATGGATGAGGCTTTAAGAGATTTAGGTTATAAATCGAAGTGGTATTCGTGGTATGAGACTAATCCTGTGAAAGATGTTAGAGGCGATATTATACGAGAACTTGCCGGCTCTGGGAGAGTCGGTGCAGATATAGATTTGCCAGGTACAATTAATATAAATGAAAAGTTTACTCACTTAAGATACCAGCTTACCAATTCGGAAGTTAAAAAATATGAATGGTTAGGAAAACAAGTTACAAAAGCCGTTGATGATGTTTGCAAAAGCTTGATGCCGGGAATGAATGAATATCAAATGGAAGCAATGACTGCGGAAGCGTTAAGTGAGCGAGGTATTGTACCGACCGTATTATTAATTGCAGTTAACCAGAGAATTTATAAATACAGGCATGCTTTACCTGTTGGCGATACATTAAAAGATTACGGAATGATAAATGTTTGTGCCCAGAAATGGGGATTGATAATTGCCGTAACAAGATTTGTTCATTTTGGGCCTCTCTCAAAAGAATTGTCTGATAATTTGCATAAGGTCGCAATTCTTCAAGCAGAATATCAGGCTGCAACCATACCAGGAGCTTCTATAAATCAAATATTTGAGAATTGTAAAAAATGGTATGCTGAATTAGATGATAAAGGTGAATGGATGAACCACCATCAAGGGGGCGCAATTGGTTATGATAACCGCGAGTATATTGCATATCCTGGTAATCCTGAAGTTGTACAAATTCAACAAGGATTTGCCTGGAATCCAACTATCCCCGGCGCAAAGGTTGAGCAAACTATTATCGCATTCAAAGACAGGGGCGAAACAATAACAAAAGATTACGATTACTGGCCAATGATAAACGTTAAATTGAACGGTAAGGTCTATCCGCAACCCGGAATTCTAATTAAGGATCCTAAAACAGGGAAAATAGTTACACAAAAAACTCAAACTATTGAAGCGCCAAGTGAAAAATGATTCGGACTTATAAACAAAACGGATTATTTAATTCTGAACAAAGTACCGATAAGTGTTGGAGTCAGATCATTTTGGTCCGGTGTAGAGTATTTCCCTTTGGTAATCATGTAAATCCTTATAGAAAATTTGCATACAAAAACGATCCGTCTGTTTTTACCCAAAATTTGGAACCCGGCTGATGATTCGAAAGAAGCACATCTGGATCCAAGCAAAACAGGGTTCATCCAAATTGTCTGCGACAAACCTGCAGCTAGAGAAAATAATAATAAACGAGAAGCAGGTTTTGAATCCGAATCAGTATATCTGGCAAAAAATAAAAAATGGAACTTCAACTAATGATGATAAAAAAATATCCGTTTGCAATTAATGAAAAAGAAAGTTCTAACTTTTCGGAAGTTGTAATTAAAAATAACTGTACAAACGAATTTTTAACTATCCTACCTGATTTCGGCGCCCGCTTAAAAGAGTTGTGGCTAAGCAACGGAAAGGAAAATATTTCCGTATTAAAAAGAGTCCGTTGTATTGATTCAAATAACCGTGATGATATTTTTACTAATGCCAAACTGTCGCCGTTTGCCGGACGCATTAAAGACGGACAATATTTATTTAACAACATAAATTATAATTTGCAATTGAATTATCAGGAAGAAGGAAATGCATGTCATGGTTTTATCTATAATAAAAAATTCCAAATGATAAATAAAGAAGTAAATGATGAATATGCATATTGTAAGCTTAGATACGAATACGATAATGAGGATGACGGCTATCCATTTACATATTCAATCGACTTAACTTACAGACTCTCTGCAAATGACGGACTTACATGTACGACTAAAATTGTCAATCACTCAAAATCGGTAATACCGATAAGCGATGGCTGGCACTATTATTTTGATTTAGGTATGGACGTTAACGAATTAAAATTACAATTAGACGTCTCCAAAATTATTGAATTAGACACGAGGTTGATTCCTACTGGAACTAAAACTGTCTTTGATGAATTTAATTGTCCTGAAATACTTGGCACAAGACATTTTGATTCATGTTTTGAAGTGAATGGAAATAATGGTAAAGCAACAACAAGATTAATATCTGAAAGGCGAAATATTGATTTGCACCTATGGCAGGAAACCGGGTCTAGTAAGTACGATTACATTGTCGTTTATACGCCGCCCGATAGAAAATCAATAGCTATTGAGCCAATGACTTCAAACGTAAATTCATTCAATAATGGAGAAGGATTAATCGTTCTGCAACCCAACGAAGAGTACAATTCAAGTTTCGGAATTCGTTTAAGTAAAATTATAGATTAATAAATTATCAAAGTAATGCAAAATAATTTATGAAATAGTAAGAAATTTTATGCTATTGTTAGATGCCCGTCTGCAGACGAAGTGGCATCCAAATAGTTATGAAATTGTGAAATGGCATATATTAGTTCTTGTTTGAAATTCATAAAAGAGACAGCTAGGATTTAGTAAATTTAAGTTGTAAAAAACAAAACTAAAATCACAAGGAGTCTCAAATGCAAAATAATAAAATCCTTCCGTCAATCCTCGTGAATAATCTAAAATTTCCACGTAATTAAGCATCTTTTCTCCCTTGAATAAACCATGTAATCATCTGTTGAAAATTTATAATTCAACTACATGTCCAACCTAGAACTGATTCACAATTCATAGTTCTTTAAAAACTTCTCCACATCAAAACTCGGACACGCCTTCGCCTTAAACCTGTCCGTCCTTTGTCGGGATAGTAATGCCCATATATCTTAACCCAAGGATAACTTTTCTTAAACTCTTTTAAGAAAGAAACCATTGCCTCAATTTGTTCTGTAGACAAATACCAATTAGTTATTTTTCTCTTGCTCTTCCTCTGCCCTTCTTTTATCTTTGTTAAGAAAATTTAACATATGTTAAAAATATTTAACAATAAATTTTTATGATACTTCATAATATCTTTAACGAAATATTTTCATCTTCGTCAAATGTAGCCGTACTTCGTGAAATATCAAAAGTGCAGACCGGCTTATCGGGGAGGGAAATTGCCAAACTGGTTGGCATTAGCCCTCCTACGTGCCTAAGCATATTAACGCAGTTGGAAAATCTATCTATTGTAAAAAGACAACGCGGCGGAAGAGACCATCTTTTTACACTAAATAGAGAGCACATTATTGTAAAAGAAATTATTCTTAATTTCCTTTCTTTCGAGGATAGATATTTAAATATTCTCACTCAGGATATTAAAAAATATTTTAGTAAATATTGTATAAGTATTTTTCTCTTCGGCAGCGTAGCTCGTAAAGAAGAAACAATTGAAAGCGATCTCGATATATGCTTCCTCATAAATTCAATTAAATCTAAAGAACCATTAAGCGATTTAATTTCACAAAAACGGTCTTATTATAAGCGTAAATACGGTGTTAATTTGGCACCTTTCTTTTTAACTGAAAAGGAATTTATTTTAAGAGCCAAACAAAACAAACCGCCGGTTCCGGACATCATTAAAGAATCGGTACTCATTTACGGTAAGTCTTGGGAGATAATTTTAAATGGTTAGAAAAAGTATTCGCGTTTCTGTTGATCGTGCTCAATCTGCCAATTACAAATTAGTTGCTGAAAACTTTTACAAAGGTGCAAAGTTAGCTTCGGACCATGACTATTTTAATGCCGCTGGTGTGTTAATAGTACACGCCGCAATTGCCTATGCCGATGCTGTTACAATAAGATATATTGGTGCTAAAAGCAAAGGTGAAGATCATCACGAAGTCATTACATTGTTGGAAGAAATATTTTCCCTAAATGATGACAGAAAAAAATCTCTTAATCACCTCAATGCTATAATTGAACATAAAAATGCTGTTTCATATAGCGGTGATGTTTATGATAAAAAAGACATAGACCAACTTTGGAAACACCTGGAAAGATTTAAATCTTGGGCAATCACCTTGCTTAAATGAAAAGTAAGAACTTCTCCACATCAAAACTCGGACATGCCTTCGCCGCAAAGTGGTAATGCCCATATATCTCAACCCAAGGTTACTTTTTCTTAAACTCTTTTAAGTAAGAAACCATTGCATCTATTTGTTTTTGTGTTCGCGTATCCTTTTGATTCATTTGTTTGTCGCATCCGCCCACATAACAAATATGCCGGGCAATATTATTTATTCCGGAAACTCCATTCGTAATTTCCCATTCATCAACAAGCTCATTATTATCCTCATCAATAAAAGAATGAATTTTCCCATCAAGCAAAAACAATTTAGAATAACCGACTTGTTTCCATCCTCTTCCAAACGGCTTTGGCTTCGTATGCCAATTAATTATCTGCTGCGGAGTAACATTCATTCTCTCCGGCGTTGCAGTACAATGTATAACCAAATATTTTAACCTTTTGTCCATTTTAACCACGCTCTGTTTTTTTCTTACTCCTAATCTTACTCTTAATCCTGCTCTCGAACTTAGTCTTGAACTTGATCTTGATCTTGAACCCATTCCCATTCATCAGTCATTCATAAATCCAAAATTCGAGTCGACATTTTCAAACATACTTAATATGAGAGGAACTCACCTCATCTTAACATTGTCAGCCAGATTTACATAAAAAACATTATAGTACAGACTAAATCATCTTTACTTTTCCTCCTCTTTCTATCGACTGTCCTATAATGTTGATTTATGTAAACTCGGCACTAAACCTTCTCAGCTCATCATCGCTCTCTACATGCGGGTAGAAGACAATTTTTGCCCGCATTCCGTTCGCTTACATTTGTATGAACGGCGGCGGGTCGTAGAACTCCGCTCAGCTCTACATAAGTATTTGCTTATTGTATTTCTAAGTTGATTGCAAATACCTATGTTCCGCTTCGCCTGCCGCCGCCTTAGAACAGAATCACCAGCAACCTTCTCTTGTCTTCAAAAACAAAACCTCATCATAAAACCAAAACACAGAAAATTAGAAGACTAATTACCTATTCTGACTTTTCCTTTTCATGTATTTTAAAACCTTTACTGAAAGCAATACATAACTAAATCTCAAGACATAAAATGTAGCGCATAAAATTTTTTTAACCACGTAAACACGTGCTGAGCATTGAGCTTGTCGAAGTGACAAAGCATCAGTGTACTATTGAATTTTTATTTAACCATGTATACAATCAATCCCACAACCGCAGCACCAACGCCTGCGCCAAACCAAAACGATTTATAGAACGGCTCCGCTTTATAAACAACCTTTTCGATCAGCAAAGTATCAACCCGTAAAATCCTTAACGTATCGACTCTAAAAAAACTCTTATTCAAAATCTCCAAATCATAACTAAGCAAAAGACTATCCGGAAGTTCCGCAGCTTCAATCTTTATTTTAAGATTATAACTTGAATCGCTAAACACTTTTTCAACAACAGAATTTTTCTTATCAGTAGAAGGGGAGTGGTTAGATTGCGTAAAAATCTTAACACTATCCGAAAAACTTTCCTTCTTAATTTCCTCCTTCATTTCGCCTTTTATTAATTGAGTGCTCTCGTTGCCTTTTTTATAAATTTTATCTTCAGTTACTATCGGTTTCTTAACGACGTACTTAAAATATATTACCATTGAAAGTCCTAGAAGTATAACTGTAACAGCCCCATAAAAATATTTATTTGATTTCATCATTTATCCTTAAAATAAATTTTTATTTTTGAATTCCTGCCCGTCCGGTTGAAGGGTTTAATTCATAATTGACGGTCTTCCTTTTTCTTTTCCTAAAAAGAATTTTCATGATTGCAGATTCCGAAAGACAATGCTTTTCAGCTAGCTTCTCAATTGCATCCAGCGCATGAAGCGAAAGCCGTAGTGTCCGGTACTCTTTTTTGATGATGATATTTCTGTAAGCAATACAATCAATCAAACCTTCGTTCATCAGCGACTTAAAAATTTCACTCGAAAATATTTTATCAAAATCCTTCATTCTTTCATTACTCCAATATTCCGTCACTCCAATATTCCAAAGCTCCATTCCTACCGTTTCCAAATTCCAATTTTTTTCCTACGTGCACTAAATTTCAGATTCCTAAACACATCATAAAACATCATTTGTTTTGGATAGTCCTTTAATCTCGCATATCCTTTCTTCAGCAGTTCCGCTTGAACTATAAGGAGATCATTACCTTTTTCATCAAGCAGCCAAACATATGCAAGCACCCTTCCATAAATATCAAATCGTTTTTCCTCATAAGTTAATCTCACCGTTTTACCATCAATCAGTTCTTTAACGAAAGTAGCAGCCTCTCCGGCAAATGATTCATTCTTTTGTAGCTCCGGTGTATCAACAGCTAGCAGTCTAACTTTCTTGTTAGTACCGTCCTCAAACTCTGCATGAAAAGTATCACCGTCAACTACCTCAGTTACCCTTACCAAATCTTGTTTTGATAAAATTTCATTCATAATCCAACCTCAGTTAAACGATTTTTCACAGTATAAGCTTCAGTCAAAAAATTTGCAATTATTGAATAAAAATAATATAATATACTTATATAATTCATACTTTATTGTTTAAATTAACAAATAATTATCAAATAATCATAATAAATACTTATATATGGAAGCAGATAAATTACCCAAAGAAAAAAGTATTACCACCCTGAAAACCAAAAAAGAAAGCTATTCAGTCATTCTTTCATCTTTAGATGAAATAAAGAATAAGCTTAATGATATGGATCAGGTTCACATTACTAACGGCGGTGGGCGTCATATCTCATATCCACGTGATGAGTTCTTCCAAATGCTTTACGATCGTGGCGTTCCCTCAAAATATGGTGAAAAGCTTCTCAAATACATTCTGCCAATTTTAATAATTCTACAAATCATCCAAATAGCAATAGGGAAGTAGTACATCATGAAACTTGAATTTCAAAAAATAACTACAAACTGGCGCACTTCAGTATCAGGTATTCTCTCTATCATTTTTGGCTTTTACATTGCATTCAAATCAAATGATTGGGCAATTGCAGCTCCGTTTATTTCAACCGGTATCGGTCTTTTAGCTGCAAAAGACGGTAATTGATAAATGGACTGTAAATGGTCTATAAACAGTCATTTGATGCTAATCTCCCTTAGTCCCTTCTTGTAAACTAATTCGTTATTTATTCTTCTTACCCAAAAGTGCAATGATTAAAGATTAATTGATTTATATCCTTGGGGCGTCATTTAATAATTATCAGAAAGGATAAATGATATGGCACGTGTTAATGGCTCTGTAATTGGAAATCTTAGCGGTAGGCTTGGCAATCTTACTGCTAGAACTGTAAACGGCACTACGATTCTTGCAGCTCGCCCATCGAGTTACACTCCATCGCAAGCTCCGGTAGTTTTGGACATCAGGCAAAAGTTTGTAGTTACCGCAAATCTTTCTAAACAAATCGCTTCTTTCCCGGATATCAATGATATTTGGAAAAAGTCAGTTGCCGGAAGTTTGTCTGGTTACAATGCAATATTCCAGGCAAACAATAAATATGTTGATGTTGATAAACCTACCGATAATAATATTATTACTCCGGAAGGCTTTGGACTCAACATTACATCTGTTTCGATGGAAGCAAACGCTGTTGATATAGAGCTTGCAGCATTAAACGCGATTGCAAACTTTTCTGTTGATGAAACACAGCTATCCGCGTTCAGTGTAGTTTGCTTTATAAACCCTATCAATGTTAGTGATGCACCTTATAAAATTATAGCTCTTACTAAGCAAGTAAACGGCTATGATTTTGCTGCTCCGCAGTCAATTTCATTGGTTTTGGACCCTGCACAAACAAACACTGCTGCAAAGTATCAGCATAATATTATTTTCGTTGCAGTAGCAACAAAAACTGCTGATGGTAAGCTTGTTCAATACTCCAGTACGTACGCAAAGTCTAACTAACAGACTAAAGGCTTCCCAATTTTTCGGAAGCCTTTTTTATCATCTATTAAAATGTAATAGAAAAAATTCCATCGTTACCTATGTCATTCTATCAAACCTGCGCTCTATTTTCGCTCATTCCGTTCCTTGACGGCTATCGCCGTCAATCACTACATTCGCTCAATACAGCTTTCATATATCTTAACCTTTGCGTCTTCGAATGTAGCTATGTCGTTTCGCTCCATATCTACAGATTGGAACAAAGAAATCTCTATGCTTGTTCTGCTTTTAGTGTGTTCCGCTTCTTTACGCACTCCGTGCTTGACTTCGCTACACACACATAAAAGCTTCATGTCTTTAATTTGCATTTCTGTCTTTACATATAATCCAACATTGTCTGTTACTCCTGTCGTCGTAACAATTAGAAATATATTTTGCCAGCCATACGAAAAGCTTAGTCTTTACTTTTCCTTCTCATGAATCGGGCAAGGGTATATAAAACAAAGCTGCTAAAAAAGGACAAAAGTTTTTACCATAGCCTCACACTATTTCTCCGTTTAATTCGGCAAAAACTTTCGCCTTTTTCTTAACGCAGCTTCGCCCTTGCCTTACATGATCATCTTTTCGTTTCCCCCTCACTAAAACAATACATGAAATAGCTAAGAAGTATTTAGGCTGGCAAAATATGTTTTTCGTGGGGTGGTATGCCCTAATTAATCAATAATTAAAAAGTGAGGTTGACATGGTAATCAAACAAAAAATGGCGCTGATGCTAATTCACAAACAGCTTGTTAAAAGGGGTTATTTCTATTTAGCTCAATCTGTGCTTCAACATTTGGCAGGTATAAATAAAAATCCTGCTGATATCAACTACCTGCTAACGCATTTTAATTTTTCGTACTTAATATAAACCGTAGGGCAGTTATGCTGCCCTAATAATTTGGAGTAATACTATGGATGAAATAAAAAAACTTATAGAAGATTGTAAAAAATTAAACTGGATGCCGCCGCATGACTGCAAGAAGAATCTCAGAATTATTTCTCAAACTCATTCTGTAAATTCATTTCATAATATTGTTATCGCTCAAACAAAGCAATGTGAAATTTGCGGAAAGAAGTTTGAGGAATCGGATCCGGATGGTATAAAATGAAGGTATATGAAAGCAGCTATCCAACTAAGCGGGACTATAAAAATGTCCCGCAAATAAAGATTAAAAATTACAAACTCGGTAAATCCGGTTTTAATATTGGAAAAGAGTTTAGAATCGTCTACGGTCAAAACAAAATTATTTTGGAAATCATTGAGGAACAGAAAGCCAATTCTTAAGCTAATTTTATAAAAAATTAAATATTAAAATTGTCCGTGAATTGTCCGTGAACTTACATAAAAGTGGTGCTATAGAGTGCATAAATCATTTGGATATGTTAAAAAAACGAAATAATTTAATAACCGAACATGATTTGTAATCAGCAGGTCGTTGGTTCGAATCCGACTGCCAGCTCAAAAACCCCGAAAATAGAACATTTTTGGGGTTTCCTATTTTATACAGTTTCTGATTAAATCTGCAAATTTT
>JAMCWE010000047.1 GCA_023475265.1 Bacteroidota bacterium | reverse complement strand
GCTGTTGACTTTTGTTTTCGTATCGTTAAAATAATAAGCAAGGTTGATAATGCCGGAACTTCATCTTCTCATAATTAAAATTTAGTCAAGAGTTTATGTTACAGCAGAATTCATATAATAGATTAAGTGCAGTAATAGTTGATGATGAACTTCATGGAAGAGAAAACCTAAAGAAGATTATTGAAAATTATTGCCATGAAATTAAAATACTTGGATGCGCTGATTGCGTAGTTGAGGCAAAAGAGCTTGTTAGCGTTCATAATCCTGATATAGTGTTCCTCGATATTAGCATGCCGGGTCTAGATGGATTTGATTTTCTTGACGAATACGATGAACGAAGTTTTATGGCGGTCTTCGTTACGGCACACGATGAATTTGGTATAAAGGCGGTAAAAGCGGGTGCATCAGACTATCTGCTTAAACCGATTAACATCAAAGAGTTGAAACTAACGATAAAAAAACTTTTGATGACAAAGAATCAAAGAATTAAAACTGATCCGGCAACCGATATGGATAAAATAGTTATTCCGGCAGCCCATGGGTTTAAGGTTTTATTGGTAGATGATATAATCCGGTTTGAAGCTGAAGGATGTTACACAAAGATAGTTGTCAAAGAAGGCAGGGATACGATAGTATCCCGCACACTAAAAGATTTTGAGGGTGTAATTCCAAAAGAAAAATTTTTCAGAGTTCACAAATCATGTCTGATTAATATCAAATATATAAAAGAGTATTCCAACACCGGGGGTAATTTTGTAATAATGACTAATGGCAGCAAAGTTGAGATTTCACGCAGGAAGGCGCCGGATTTTATCCAGAGAATAAAAACGGTATTGAATGCAGTCTGAATCAACAAAATCTATTTTACTTTTTTTCTTAATCGTTTTTATCCCGCTTACAAAAATTATTTCCCAAACTCCTCCTTATTATCATTACACAACAACAGACGGGCTAGCTTCCTCCACAGTCTATGATGTTATACAGGACAGAAACGGCTTCCTGTGGGTTGCCACTATAAACGGGCTTAACAAATTCGACGGTAATAAATTTAATACTTACAGGATGGCAGACGGACTAAATTCAAACTCGATTACAGCAATATTAGAAGGCGAGCACGGGGAACTCTTCATTGGAAATCATGAAAAAGGGATTAACATTTTAAGAAACGGCAAATTTGAAAACTACATTAGCGAGATAGAAGGAAAAAGATTTAATATATCACAGCTTGTAGAAGCTAAAAGCGTTTTATACGGATTTGAGTCTTACGGTGTAATAGGCACAATAAATAACAGTAATAACTATCTGATACTCACGCACCCTCTGATTGTAAATAGATTAACGAAAACACTAGACAATAATTTAATTGCATTAACCTCCCAAGGCGTGTGCAGAGTAGATGATAAGAAACTTGCAAAACTGAATATAGAAGGATTACCCGAAGAAAATATTTACAGTGCAGCATTGGAGAATGACGGAAGCTACCTTGCCGGAGGAAATGGAATTATTTATAGAATAAAAAATGATAGGGTAATTGTAAGTTATGCTGTAAAACTATTCGAAAATAATATTGTTTTTAATTTACTTTTAGATTCGCATCAAAATATTTGGTTCTCCATAAAAGGGAAAGGCATCTACATTATTCCACATGGCTCAGAAAAAATAATTAATCTTGGAATAAAACTCGGGCTTGAGAAAACCCAAATAACCTCAATGATTGAAGATGATGAAGGCAATATTTGGATTGCTACCTTTGGTAAGGGGGTTTACTGTTTAAACAATCTCTACATAAGTAATTTTACCGAAAATGATGGTTTGATTAATAACTATGTAAACTGCATCCAAAAAAGTAAATCAGGTAAGTTAATTTTAGGAACGACTAACGGGATAAGTATTTTAGAGAAGGGAGTGCTAGTACCGTTAAAATATAATTCCGGGCAAGCGATAACCGGCTACATAAACAATATTATCAGTGCTAAAGATTATTTATCAATATCACTTACGTCGGAAGCGGCAAAATCTGAGTTTGTAAATTATAAGGATTTGAAATTTCGTTTGTTCCGGTATCAATCTTTCTGCGAAACAAGCAGCGGATTAATTTTGTTCGGAAGCATCGGTAATAATATTAAGGTTCAAAAGAAATTCAATTATCAAGAAAATCCGAAGTCATTTTATGCTTTTGGTGATAGTAGTTATTTAAATAGAATAAATTATATGCTCGAAGATTCCAGGAAAAATATATGGATTGGCTCAAACTTAGGGTTATGCAAATTAACATACGAAAAAAGGAATGATGATATAACAAAATGGGGAAAGACTTTCTTTGCCAGCGATCCGGTTTTAAATTCCAAAATGACTTTTATCTGTGAGGATAGAGAAAACAATTTATGGTTTGCCGGTTCAAAAGGCGTCGCAAGATATAATCTAAACAATAATTCGGTTATTAGTTTTACAAATATTTTAGGACACGATTTATCCGGCTCAACTTCAATAGCTTTCGACAACAAGAACAGGATATGGATAGGAAATTTGAAAGGAATTTATGTTTATGATGGAAAATTTATAAAACATATAGACAGCCAATCTGGGCTTACATCTAATGAGGTCCTTTCACTTTTTTATGATGACAAACAGGATAAACTTTACGCCGGCACAAGTAACGGGCTGTCTGAACTGGATATTAATTTATTTGACAAACACAGGAGTTTTCCTCCTAAAATTTTCATCAACAAAGTAATAAGCGGAGATTCGGTTTATACAAATTACAGCGGCTTAATATTTGACAGGGATAAGAATGATATTAGCATTGATATTTCAGCGATTAATTATTCCTCGCCGCGCTCAGTAATTTATAAGTACAAATTAAACGAGAAGTGGGATGAGACAAATAATAATGTTTTGAATTTTAGTTCTCTTCAAAATGGAACTTATAATTTGCAAATCATAGCAAGAACTCAAAATTCAGATTGGAGCCAACCTTATTTTTTATCATTTGTAATTAAGCCTGGAATTGCAGAAACAGTTTGGTTTAAGCTTGGGGTTTTTTTACTGCTATTTTCTTTTGCTCTTTCTGCAGTTATATGGCGCATGAAACAAAAAACTAAAAAGATGAGCGAACAGCTAAGCTTGACGGAACGAATTAATTCCCTAAAGCATGAAGCATTATCCGCAATGATGAATCCGCATTTTATTTTTAACGCGCTGAATTCTGTACAATACCTTATCAACATTCATAGAAACGAAGAGGCGAATGATTATATCGCAACGATGGCAAAGCTGATAAGAAAAAATCTTGATACAGCCGGAAACGGGTTTATACTATTGTCCGAGGAAATAAACAGGCTTAAACTTTATCTCGATTTAGAGAAGCTGCGATTTCAAGATCGTTTTTCTTATGAGATTATTTATGGAAAAGAAGTAGATGCCGATTCTATTTTTATTCCCAATATGATTATCCAACCATTTGTGGAAAATACTATCTGGCACGGAATAATCAATCAGAGCATCAAAGGTTTGATAACAATTTCATTCTCGTTTGAGGAAGTAGATATAGATTCAACAATTTGTAAATCACTAGTCATTAAGATAACCGATAACGGCATTGGAATTAACAAGGCAAAGATGTATAAAAAAGAAGATCACGTTTCAAAAGGAATACAAATTATAGAAGAGCGACTTAAATTGTTAAGCGCTAAGATGCAGCTTCCAAAGCCGATAATGGTTGATGATTTAAGCAGCAGAAATGAAAATTCTCACGGAACTGAAGTTATCATTTCTCTGCCATCGCCGTTATATAAATACTCTGTCCAGGAATCAGATACTCCTTCTTTACTTACCGATTAATTATCAAAACATACCGTTCGCTTACGGATTCACGCCGAATGCTTGTTAGCTGTTGTAGCAACTAACTATCACAATTAGATTTGAACAAAAATTCCGGTAAACAAAATTGAAAATTTTAGATAAGCTGATAGGTTTTATAAAAAATAATTCTAAAACCATACCTCTTTTAATAATTAAGAAAGAAACGGATAAAGCCGACACAAAAGAATACAATTCAATTGAAGAGGCGATTGCCGATCTGGAGAACGATTCGAGTGTTTCCCCTGAGAAAATTAAGAAATTAAAATTGTCTCTGAAAAACTTGAAGAACAGAACTTCAATTACAATTAGAAATGGCGAAATAGTTAAATAAAATTAAACGAGGTTAATATGAAAAATCTTTTTAAGATGTTTGTGGTGCTATTTGTTTTGTACTCCGGCACAAACATATTTGCACAGACAGCTTCAGTAATCTGGCCGCTTACAAGCAATCAAAATCCAAGTACACCAATCGGAAATATTCAAGCTCTTTCTCAAACTATTGGAACTCCAACCTCTCCTTATAAATTAGAAATGTATCCTCAACAACCTTATGCTAGTAATGGTCAGCAACTTTGGACGGGCAATCAAGGAACGGGCTGGATTGCTGGTTTACCAGATTATTCAAGATCCATTCAATTTGATGCAAAGCCGACTTCGGGAAATGATTTTACCGTTCAGCATATTTCTTTTCAATATAGTGATTACCCAAATCCAACTAATACTGATTTTCATATTCTCAAAAGTGAAGTTTGGTATGCGATAGACAATAATTGGAACAATCCTATTCAGCTTAATTCAAATCCAAATTCAAATCCATTAGATTATTTGTCTTCAACAATTCAATCTTTTTCTGCAAATGTAAATGTACAAGTTCAAAACGGACATACTTTTTCGGTTAGAATTTATCCTTATGCACCAAATGGCGGTAGAGCTATGACACCTTCATTTGCCACACATAGAAATGTAATTATTGAAGGTAGAACATCTCCAGTTGTAACTACCGGTTCAATATGCGGTATGAAGTTTAATGATTTGAATGGTAATGGCAGAAAAGATGACGGTGAATCTGGGTTATCCGGCTGGACAATTAATTTATCAATGGGTGCAGTTAATATGACGGTAACAACCGGTGCAGATGGAAGTTATTGCTTTAACGATTTACCAGCCGGAACATATATATTAAGTGAGACACAAAATCAAAGTGGATGGGAACAAACTTATCCAACTAATCCACCAACTCACACAGTAGTGCTTGCAGCTGGACAAAAAGTTGAGAATGTAGATTTTGGAAATAAACAATTAGTTGGTTCAATTTGCGGAATAAAATATAATGACTTGAATGGAAACGGACAGAATGATAATGAGCCAAGATTATCTGGCTGGACAATAAATCTATCAATGGGTGCAGTTAATATGACAGTAACAACCGGTGTAGATGGAAGTTATTGCTTTAACGATTTACCAGCCGGAACATATACACTTTCAGAGACACCGCAAGATGGATGGGACCAAACATACCCTACAAATCCATCAACTCATACAGTAGTACTTCCAGCCGGACAAAATGTTTTGAACATAGATTTCGGCAATAAACAACAATTACCCGGCTCAATCTGCGGAATGAAGTTTAATGACTTGAATGGGAATGGAATTAACGATAATGAACCCGGGCTTTCTGGTTGGATTATTGAATTGACATACTCTGGTGTGAATGGAGGGATTACACTTAGGGACACTACAGATTCGAATGGAGAATATTGTTTTAATAATCTCGCAGTAGCCACTTACACTATAACCGAAGTCAATAAATTAGGTTGGACACAAACAGCGCCAGCTTCTCCCGGCAGCTACACTGTAACAATCAATCAGGTAGTAAATTTTATCGGTAAAGATTTTGGAAACAGAGAAGTCCTAAATCCAAGCTGTACCGATTTTGAAAACAACTCAATGAATGGCTGGCAAGCAAATAATATTTCAACCTCGTTCCAGCAAAACGGAAACAATCATTACATTCAAACAACCGATCAAGCGGGCGTATCTACATTTTATACTACGAGCAAACCTTTTACAGGTAATTGGACAAGTTTATTTTCAAACGGGTGCGGCTCATTATGTTTTGATGTAACTTTTATTTATGGTGGAGATGTTTATAATGGCCAAACACCTCCTCAAACATTAAATCCATACATTGCACTTGAAGGAGCGGGATTTAAAGCAGCATTTGTTGTTAATCAATCAATCTCTGTGGGAGATGGATGGCATTCGTACTGTGCCCCTTTGAGTTTTCTAAACTCTGATGGAACTCTGCCCTCAAACTCCGATGGCTATTGGATTATGACAGCCGGTACTGCAAATGATTGGAATACACTTTTGACCAATGTGACTAAAGTTAGACTGCTTGCCGATCCAACCAGTTATCAGCATGAAAAAATTGGATATGATAATATTTGCCTTAAGAATACCGGTGATTGCAATTCTCCATCACGGCTTGGTTCGATCTGTGGATTCAAAATTCTTGATAAAGATGGCGATGGTGAAAGAGATGCTAATGAAGATATTATTCCAAACTGGGGAATTACATTAACTGATGGAACTACAACTTATACGGCTACTACTGGAGCCGATGGGCAATATTGTTTCGAAAATCTTCCCGCCGGTACTTATACTGTGTCTGAAGAACACCGCACCGGCTTTAGACAAATATTTCCTCCAGATCCCGGAGTTCATACAATTACTCTTTTACCGGGAGAGAATAAAACAAATATAAATTTCTCTAACGTCGAAGATATTGCCGTTAAGCTTGGTTCTATCTGCGGAATAAAATTTAATGATATAAATGGAGACGGCAATCAAGACCTTCCCGATGAAGTAGGATTACCGGGAGTGACTTTCCAGCTTACCGGCGCTTCAAATCAAACTGTTATCACAGACTTAGATGGCAGTTTCTGTTTCACAAATTTGAGAGCCGGCTCTTACACAATTAAAGAAATCGTGCAATATGGATGGAAACCGACAGCACCGGATACAACTGGAATTGTAAACGTTACACTTTTGGAAGGGGAAAATCGTAAAGGAATATTTTTCGGTAACAAAGAAATATTTGGTTCAATATGTGGTTTTAAATATAATGATCTAAATAACAATGGTACTTGGGATTTGGGTGAACCAAAGTTACAAGGTTGGCAAATTACCCTTTCATCATATCAAAACAATTATTCCGGTCAAGGCGGACTTGGTAACAGCTTGAATTTAATAAGTACTGTAACAACAGACAAAAATGGTGATTACTGTTTCACCAATGTTAGACAAGGAACATATTTAATTGGAGAAATTCAACAAGATCGTTGGATAAAAACTGAACCCTCAAGCATTGCATATTTAAAAACTATTACACCAGGAGAAAAAATTGAAGGGCTTAATTTCGGAAATCACGAAGACGTTTCTGTACGCGTCGGATCAATTTGCGGCATTAAGTTTAATGACAAGAATGACAATGGTCAGCAAGATCCTGGTGAATTGGGAATTCCTGATTGGCCGATAAGCATAGAGGGACCGGTTGATATGACTATGGTAACGGATAAAAATGGAAATTTCTGTTTCGATAATTTGCCGCCGGGTGAATACAAAGTTGGTGAAGAATTTCGTTCGGGTTGGAGGAAAACAAAACCCTCAACAAACTTCTATACCATTCAACTTGCATCAGGAGAAAAAATTACTGATCTGCAGTTTGGAAATATAGTAGATGACAAAGTACAGCTCGGATCTATATGTGGAACTAAATTCAATGATAAAAATCGCGATGGAAGAAAAGGTACTGGTGAACCCGGAATTCGTAACTGGATTATTTATCTAGAAGGTCCAATGAATTTAACCGTGGTAACTGATGACAACGGCAATTTCTGTTTTTACGGGTTGATTCCTGGTACATACACGGTTAGAGAAAAAAACGAAACCGGATGGAGACAGACAAAACCTTCTACAATAACTTATACTTTGGAAGTCGGTAACGGTGATAATTTTACCGGAATTGATTTTGGAAATTTTGAAGACCCCACAGTTACACTTGGCTCAATATGCGGAATTAAATTTAATGATTTGAATGGCGACGGCAGAAAGCAAGATAATGAACCGGTAATTCCGAATTGGACTATCATTTTATCCGGCACAATGAATCTAACTGTACAAACAGATTCAAGAGGTAAGTTCTGCTTTGAAAATTTAAGATTCGGACGCTACACTGTTTCTGAGGTTAACAGAGATGGTTGGAGACAAACAGCTCCTCCAACTGGAAGTTATACATTCGAACTGTCTGAAGATAATAGTAGTCCCGATACTTTTTATTTCGGAAATAAAGAAGATATAGCAATACGGAACGGTTCAATATGTGGCATGAAATATTTAGACAAAAATGGAGATGGCAAAAAAGATATTACTGAACCAGGAATAGATAATTGGCAGATTAATATTAGCGGTCCGGTTGATAGAAGTATTATAACTAACAAAGAAGGTAAATATTGCTTTGATGATTTGCCGCCGGGAACATACTTAATTAAAGAAGAACCGCGAACCGGTTGGGTGCAAACTGATCCAACTTCTCCAAATTCTTATACTGTTGTACTCACATCCGGTCAGAATCTCACCGGCTATTACTTCGGTAATAAGTATGAACCAAAACCGGGTTGTGTTGACCCTCCAAGCGGAATGGTTGCCTGGTGGTCATTGGATGAAACATCACGTTACAAATGGCCCGATTTTGCCGGTTATAATAATTTTGGAACCTTGACAAATGGGCCAATACCTGTTGCTGGAAAAGTTTTGGGTGCGTTACAGTTTGATGGAATTGATGATTATGTGGAGGTTGCTGATCATCCAGAACTAAATTTCGGTACCGGTGATTTTTCTTTTGACTCATGGATCAAAACAAATGACACCGTGGGCGTAAGAGTAATCCTTGATAAAAGAACGGAAGTTCCAGATTTATTTACGGCATATAAAGGATATTCAATCTTTCTGAATGATGGTAAACTTAGTTTACAATTGGCTGACGGAACTCCATTGAATTCTTATACAAACTATGCTTCACCGGTTTTAGTTGGTGATGGGAAATGGCATCATATTGCAATTACCGTGAATAGAAACAACGTGCACGGAATGTTATTCTATTTGGATGGTGTGCCCACACAATTTGGAGATCCAACTCAACACCAAGGATCTTTAAGTAACGCAAACTCCTTGCGAATAGGAAGTAATTCTTTCACTGATATTTTTACAGGCATCGGTACATTCAAAGGTATACTTGACGAAATAGAATTGTTCAAACGAGTATTAACACCTCAAGAGGTACAAGCAATCTACAATGCCGGTAGTGCCGGTAAATGTAAACCGAATAGTAATGGCGGTTCGGTTTCCGGTAATGTTTGGCACGATTTAAATCATAATGGTGTGAGAGATCCAAATGAAGTAGGATTAGCACATTGGACCGTATCATTAAATGGATCAACTTTTACACAAACTGAAACTGACGACAACGGAAATTTTGCTTTTTCAGATATGAAACCCGATAACTATACTTTATCTGTAGCAGCTCATAACAATTGGGGCTGTGTATTTCCTCTTGGTGGAAGATATCCGTTTATGTTAGAAGAGGGACAAACATTAGAAGCACTTCATTTTGGATTTGCTGATGATCCATGTTCTTCCGGACAAAAAACATGGTCGCCACTTGGCAGTGGGGTTAATGGTACAGTCTACGCGTTAGCAACAGATGGTAACAATTTATTTGTAGGCGGTTCATTCAATATTGCTGGTAGTGTTAATGTCAATAATCTTGCAATGTGGAATGGCTCAAGTTGGGCTGATGTTGGTGGAGGCGTAAATGGTCCAGTTTATGCACTTAAATATGTTGGGAATAAACTTTTTGTGGGAGGATCATTTACGTTAGCCGGCAATGTTAGCGCAAAAAATATTGCAATGTGGGATGGCTCATGGCATGCACTTGGTGATGGAACGAATGGTGTTGTGAGGGCTCTTGAAGAGATAGGTACTGATCTATTTGTTGGTGGTTATTTTACAACGGCTGGTATAGTAAATGCAAGTTGTATTGCCAAATGGAATATTACAAGTTCTTTCTGGATGGCTCTTGGTGCTGGTGTAACTTCACATTATGGAATTGGATCTGGTGTGTATGCACTTATAAAAAATGGTACTGACCTTTTTGTTGGTGGTCAGTTTTGGGGAACCGGCGCTGCAAGTGGTGCAAGGCATTTAGTAAAATTGAATAGTACCAACTCCAGTTGGTCACCGATTGGTACTGGTCCTGATCCTGGTATGGGTAATGGAACAGTCTATGCACTTTCAATTTTAAATGGAGATCTATATGCCGGAGGTAGCTTCACCGTATCTGGAAGCTGGAATAGTTATGTTAATTACATAACTAAATGGGATAATGTAAACTCAAATTGGACATCGCTCGGTTCTGGAATGGACTTAGGATATGTTCACACGCTTAAAGTTGATGGACAAAATATTTATACTGGTGGCTCATTTCTTTCTGCAAATGGTATAGGTGTGAATGGAATCGCCTATTGGGAAGGAACAAACTGGATTGCGTTGGGTGCTGGTGTAGGTGGAAATTATTATCCAACGGTGTTCGCAACTGAACTTAAAAATGATGGTCTCTATGTTGGTGGACGATTCTCTTCAGCTGGGAATATTACAGCAAACAACATTGCCAAGTACTCATGCAGTAGTGTTCCGACTTCGGTTGATGATAAAACAGAAAATATTTTACCTAAGAAATATTTACTGCAGCAGAACTATCCTAATCCGTTTAATCCAACAACAACCATCAGATATGATATACCCAAAGCGGGCTATGTAAAAATTAGCGTATATAATATTCTTGGACAAGAAATTAAAGTGCTCGTCAATGAAGAAAAAAATCCGGGAGTTTATGAAGTTAAACTTGACGGGAAGAATTTGGCAAGCGGAGTATATTTCTATACAATCAGAACAGGAGACTTTATTCAAAGCAAGAAAATGATCCTCCTTCGATAAATCTTCGGCGGACAGGTTTTGTTGAAATAGAATTTTCAAAAATATCCTTTAAAAAGAAGCCAGGGTGAATAACTCTGGCTTTTTTGTTTGTATAGTTGAACGATCCGGTTACAAGTTTTTTTGTTTCCTCCAAACTGAGTTTACATTATCCCATTTAGTAATGTAATTGACTACATTACTCCAGTTCCCAGCTACCTGGAAACCACCACCGGCATATAGCTCACCGTTGTGTATCGCAAGTGATAG
>JAMCWE010000262.1 GCA_023475265.1 Bacteroidota bacterium | reverse complement strand
AATTGTTATGTGTTTGTTGAAAATACTTCTTGGAGCAGCGGTAAAGTAACACAAGCGGCAGTGAATGCAGTTATAAACGAATTCGATAACAAAACTCCGGCAAATCCAAATGTCGGGATTTTTCAAACAGACGTAAATACTTTTGGCAATCCGCCGGATGTAGATAACGATCAGAAAATAATAATTGAAATACTTGACATCCAGGATACTTACAGCCAAACAAAAACAGGCGGCTGGGTTGCCGGTTATTTTTACAGCTACAACGAAACAAACCAAATACAAAGTAATCAAGCTGAAATTTATTTCATGGATTGCAATCCGACAAACCTTAGTGATACAACTGCCGGCGGCGGATTTGAAACGGCGCTTGAAACTTGCGCTCACGAATTTCAACATATGATAAACTGGAATTACCATAAAACAAATCCGGAAGCTACATTTATCAATGAAGGCCTTTCTATGTTTGCCGAAATTAATTGCGGTTATCCTGCTTCATTCCAGGGTTTATATGCTAACGAGCCAAACTATTATCTGCTTGGCTGGAGAGGTTCGGATAATACTTTGGTGCTTAATGATTATGCAAGAGCGCAGCGCTTCTTTATTTATTGGAATGATCAATTCGGAACTGGAAGCATTAAAAATGTTGTTCAAGATAATTTAACCGGTGTTAGCGGCTTAGTAAATGCATTATTCAAATCCGGACAATCTTTAAGCTTCGGGCAGTTAATGACAAACTGGGAAATGGCAAACAAATTAAATGATCGATCTGTAAATACATCATGGGGATATTTATATCCGAATCTTCCTGCCTCTGTAAGCAAAACTTTTTATACTCCGAATGTAACCGCAACTGATACTGTAAATCAGCTTGCTGCAAAATATATTTCCTTTAAGAACGGTTCTAATTTAAATATTACTTTTACAGCTCCGGCAAATTCAATTGTTATAAAAGCAATTGAAACCGGAAACGGAACCACACGAGTTTTAGACGTTCCGCTTAATTCACAATTCTCCGAACCAGCTTTTGGAAGCACTTATTCCACAATTAATTTTGCCGTGATTGATACTAACCAATCTTCATCGCAGATCTTCACATATCAAGCAACCGGAACAACTATTTCAAACACAACAGAATTAAAATGGGATATTTCCGAACCTACAGGATATTATGTATGGACTACTTCAGATACTGTGTGCGTAACCTTTGATGCTTTCCCCGGTGGAAAACTCGATTCAATTAGAGTGGCTTTACGTAGAGCAGGATCGATAACCGGCGGTGTATGGCAATATACAGGTTCACCAACTCCGACTCCTTTGGGGAAAAAATTAGCTGTCCCAATTACTGCATCAATTAGTACAACAACTCCATTGCCTTATCCGATACCTTATCAAAACTGGACGACGGTTGATCTCCGATCTTATAACATTTCTACTGATCAACCATTTGCGGTTGGATTTGCTATTGGTTCTGTACCAAACACTCCAGGAGTAATGGCAACAGATTACGCTTCAACCAGCGCTTATCACAGCTTCACTTACTTACAAACTGCCGATCAAGTATCAGCTCCCGGATGGTATTATATTACGACTAACAATGCCGGCGATACAGTCGCGATATATTTAATCCGTGCTTATGTTTCTTTAGTTACTGGGGTGCAGCCGGAAATCGAATTAACTCCAAACCAATTTTCTTTGTCGCAGAATTATCCTAACCCCTTCAATCCGTCAACTTCAATTGATTTCACTTTGCCTAAAGCAGAAAAGGTTAGAATTGCTATTTACAACCAGCTTGGGCAGCAAGTTTCTCAAGTTGCAGATAAAGAATATTCACCGGGAAGTTACTCGATTAAATTCAACGGAGATAATTTATCAAGCGGAGTTTATTATTACAGAATTGAAGCCGGAAGTTTTGTCCTAACCAAGAAGATGATTTTGCTGAAATAGATAGACTCGAAGAATTTGGAATATTGGAGTTTTGGAATGATGTATGAAAGAACTAACAATTTATACGACATTCCATTATTCCAAAATTCCATTTAAAATAACTTATTCGTCACATCTATGTGCAGTTTCGCCTCTTCGATAATGCTTTTCGCCCTGTCGATGTGAATTTTCGTCACACCTTTAAGCCTTTTCGCTCGTTCGGTATGCTTTTTCGTCACACCGTTGAGCCTTTTCGCCCTCCGGAAGAGCATCTTCGCCGGCGAAGGAGGTCTTCGAACAGGCGAAAATCCATTTCCAATCCCCGAAAGAGCATTTCTACCAGCCGAAAGTGAATTTTCAGTAATTAATGAATTAATTAATATAAATCTTAGATGGAATTATCAATGGATTTTAAACCAAAGTTTATTCCCGTTGAGAATTCCCGAACTTGCCTGAGGAATTTGGGAAAAGGAATAGCGTCAAAAAAGTGAGATAAATATTTTTCTGCTTAGATACTCTTCCCGAATTATTTAAGTAAAAATGAGGAAGAGTTTAATCAATTACGATAAGAGAAAATAATTTTAATTCTCCGCTGGCCTCTTCATATTTTTCAATACAACTTTTGAAATAAGCTGAGCATAATTGATCAGCATAATATGATTAACTTTTACTGCATCAAGAAATTTTGGAGAGATTATTGCACTTAATTCTGCCTGCCTGTTCTTGCTCATCTCTTTTGGACCGAATGGATTTAAATCCGTCATCGCTTGAAGTTCCGGATTATCAACACCAATATGGCAAACCAACAAATTAACTTGATCAGAATTTATGTTTGAAAGAGTTTTATAAAGGCTGTCGGCCTTGCTTTCAATTGGATCGGAATACATATTCGGAATATCTTTCTCACCAAAGTATCGAGAAATTCCTAGATGATATTCGTTGGCGAGCTTTTCTAAAATTGCGCGGTACTCAGGCTTATCAACAGCAGTGCTCATGTGGTAATCAACGTATTTAATATTCAATCCGCTGTGAATTGCTCTTTCTATTTGTGCGCGAAGTTCTTTCTCAATTTCTTCTAGCTTCGGATGATTCGCTTCGAATGCCGCTCTTGATGGAAAGAAATATCCCAAGCTGTCAACAAGACTCGGTACTGCCGATTTACCGGAAACCGGGCCCCACCTATAATTTTTCCATTCAGCATTTAGAGTCAGATGAATACCAACCGTTACTTGCGGATGATCCTTCAGAATATCAACCGCTTCCTGATACCACGGGCATACAAACATAACCGAAGCAGAAAATGGTATTCCGGTTTTTACAACTTTTTCTACCGCCAGATTAACTGAGTGGCACATCCCAATATCATCGCATCTTATTAATAATTCTTTCATAGAACATTGATCTTGTGAATAATTATTTGAATATGAAACTATGATCATAAGAATAAAAAGTACAAAATATTTTTTCATGATATAACCTTACATAATTTTTAATGAGATAATTTATTTTTCGTTTAATAATAATTTCATTAGTTCCGTTGCTGCAATAGAAGCAAGCTTTTTAATTTGCCCGCGATTATCTTCGTCACCCATTTCATAGGTTAAAGCCGGACAATAAAAATTATTATAAATCCATTCGTCCGAAGTTGGGGAGTTCGGATTATTTAATGATTCATCAATGTTGATATAATACTCCGGAAAAGATTTTCCAATTTGCGCAAACCAATCTTTGGTTAAATGATACGCGCGTTCATGAGCTAAACGAATTTCGGGCGGAACAGAGTTATTCAAACTATCACTTTTGGAAATATAAAAAACATCTTTTTGTGTTGAATGAAAATCAATAAAAAATTTCATCTTGCCGGATAAGTTTTTTAATCTTAACATTTCATCTTTAACCGCTCGCGTTTCGGGCTGATTGAAATAATACCAATCGCGGTTTAGATCGACACCATGAATATTATGCCGCCAATTGCCAGCATCAACACCGTCGGGATTCATTAAAGGTATAACATAAATCTTAAATTTCTTTCTAAACTCTTTTGCTGTTTCAGAATCTCCAGTAATAGTTTCCACAAACGAAAGCAAAGCAAACGCCCCTGTTACTTCCGGAGGATGCTGCCTGCCGGTTAACACAATATAATCTACTGAATCAGATGCTTCTGAAATTTCTAATTCGTTAATTGGCTTTCCAAGAGAAGAGTAGCCAATAATTTTTTTCTTTGCGAAGGAATTTTCAAGAATTTTATTAATCCAATTTTCATAATCCTTTGAAGTCATCAATTCTTGACCGGAAATCCAGAGCGTATCTTTGTCAACATTTAGTTTAAGCAGCGCACTGCCTGCGGCTGTATCGATTTTGTAAAAAGTTGAATCAAGCGGTTTCCAATTTAATCCGTCGCGGCTAGTCTTCGGATGATATCTATGGCTGCCATCTTTATATTTCAGGTTAATCCAAACTGTTTGCGGTTTAGTTGACCAAACTTTGAATGAATACCATGCAGAATTATTTACCGGTGCGTTTTCAGGTTCCATCTCCGCTTGGTAAAGCGTATCGTTAACTTGAAAAAAATCATTTAATCTTGCGCCGTCAAATTCATTGCTTTCAGAAATTCCGGAAGAATTAATTGTTATCGTTCTTTTATGTTCGGGTGTAATGATTTTATTTGTTGTTATTGTTGAGCCAGGAGGATCGTAGTATAATCCTTTTGGGATTTTTTTTGTAGCTGAACAGCCGGCTAAAGCCAATAAAAAAAGCAACAATAGAAATGAATATTTTTTCAAGAAAATCCTCCGTTAGTATTTATAAATTTCTAATAACTTTTCCAGGGAAAGCTCCGGTATGTTCGCCTTGATGTATTACGACTTCGCCATTGACGATTACATAAGGAATGCCATCCGGATATTGATGCGGATCAGTATAAGTTGCTTTGTCTTGAATTTTATCGTAGTCAAAAAGAACTACGTCTGCGGCTCTACCTTCTTCTATTCTTCCTCTATCAGAAAGATTAATTTTATCTGCCGGCATAGAAGTCATCTTCTTTATCATTTCTTCAAGTGAACATATTTTTCTTTCGCGAACATATTTCGCGATTGATCTTGGAAAAGTTCCATAAGAACGCGGGTGAGCGATTGTTTTATTCATTGGCGGATACGGTGCATGAGAACCGTAGTCTGAAGCGATCATTACTCGAGGATGAGCAATAATTTTTTCCGTAGATTTTTCTTCCATTCCAAATCCGACAATATCAACACTGTTTTCGGAATCTAAAATTAATTTTACTGCGGCGTCATAATAATCTAAACCGTTTTCATCGGCAATTTGCTTAATTGTTTTTCCCTGATAAATTCTCATATCATCTTTGGGAATGTTGGAGATTAAAATACCGTTCCAATCGCCGTCCAAATTTGAAGCTTTCTTATCGGCATATTGCTTTATCTTATCTTTTAACGAAGAATCTTTTAGCCGTTCCATAAATTTTTCAGTACCGCCGTCCCGCGACCAAAGCGGGAAATAATTAGAAAGTCCGGTAGCATAAGCAACATAAGGATAGCGGTCGGCATGGACTTCAATTCCTTCTGCAATTGCTTTATCAATTTTTTCCAACGCTTCGTCGGCTTTATACCAATTTGATTTGCCGGAAACTTTGAGATGAGAAATTTGAAGACGCGAACCTGATTCCCTTGCAATTTTTATTGCTTCATCAATTGCTTCAAGAACCGTGTCGTCTTCATTCCGCATGTGAGTTGCGTAAAGCCGATATTTTTCCGGTACAGCTTTACAAAGCTCTATTAGTTCCTCAGTTGATGCGAAACTTCCGGGAGTGTATTCCAATCCAGTTGAAACTCCGACCGCACCGGCTTCAATTCCTTTCACAACTTCCGTAAACATTAAGTTCATTTCATCTTTGGTTGCCGGCCTGTTATCCAATCCTACAAAAACTTCCCGGATTGTTCCCAATCCAAGCATTGTAATTAAATTAGGTGAGAATTTTCTTGAAGAAAAATTATCCAGGAATTCTTTTAATGTTCGACACGATAAATCTTCGCCATATTCTTCCTTAAAGTTTTTCAATGTTTTATCAAGCTCAGGACCGCCGAGAGGCCCCCATGAAAAACCGTCCTGCCCGGTGACTTCAGTAGTTACTCCTTGACGAATTTTACTTTCGGCTTTCGGATTTAAAATTAAATCTACATCAGTGTGCGAATGAATATCAATGAAACCGGGGACTGCTTTCAATCCTTTTGCATCAATAATTTTTAGTGCGTCTGAAGAATTTAAATTACCGATTGCCAAAATCTTTCCATCTTTTATTCCAATGTCTGAAGAATATTCCGCTCTGCCGGTGCCATCGATTATTTTACCATTCTTGATTAAGACATCAAAGCCGTTTGATCTGAGCGAAAATCTGTTGAGAGTAGTTGAGCCGAAAGCCAATGCGGAAACACCGAGCAGCGAAGAACTTTGAAGAAATTTTCTTCTATTAATTTTTTTCATTTAATCTCCCATTTTAATTAATGTTCAGATGGCTGAAAATATAGTTCTTTCAAAATTAATTATCGAGAATAATTTTAATTTAAAATTAAACTTTGATATTGTTTAGAAAAGCACAAGCGGTTGTAAAATCATTTAACTATTTAGATATTAACCCTCAAGATTTACAAACATTATGGATTTATTTATTTCAAATAAAATAAAAGTGATTCAATGAAAACTAAACTAGACATTGCAAAAAATTGGCTGCCGCGTTATACCGGAACTAAGCTTGACGAATTCGGCGACTATATCTTGCTTACAAATTTCAATAACTATGTTGTTGACTTTGCCGAACAGTTTAAATGCGATGTAAAAGGAATTAATCGGCCGATGCAAACGGCAACAAATTCAAATGGACTCACAATCATTAATTTCGGTATCGGTTCTGCGAACGCAGCTACAATAATGGATTTATTAGTCGCTAAGAAACCCAAAGGAGTTTTGTTTCTGGGTAAATGCGGCGGATTAAAATCATCAACGGAAATTGGACATTTCATTCTGCCGATTGCTGCAATTCGAGGCGATGGAACAAGCAATGATTACGTGCCTAAAGAAGTTCCCGCTATGCCGTCATTTAAACTTCACAAATTTGTATCCGATAAAATCATTGCCCGCAAGCAGGAATATAGAACCGGAGTTATTTATACAACCAACAGGCGAGTTTGGGAATGGGATGACAGTTTTAAAAAATATTTAAAGACACTTTACACAATCGGCATTGATATGGAAACCGCGACGCTATTTATAGTCGGACTGGTAAATCAAATCCCTCGAGGTGCTTTACTTCTAGTTTCAGATATGCCGCTCGTTCCGGAAGGAATAAAGACTGAAGAGTCTGACAAAAAAGTTACCGAAAGATTTTCAAAACTTCATTTGCAAATCGGAATAGAAGCCATGACTGAATTGGAAATTAAAGGAGAAGCGATAAAGCATTTTGTGTATTGATTTATTCTAATCTGCAAGTTTTATTCTTGCATCAACTATAAAGAGCGACTCATCTTCAGTAATTATCACTGGATTAAAATCAAATTCACTTATTCTTTGATTATCAAGCATCATCTGTGCAGACGATTTGATTAAGTTTTTTATCTTTTGAAGATCAACCGACTTTTCCCCGCGCACGCCATTAAGAATTCTCCCGATCTTACTCCCCGAAATAATTTCTTCAACATCATCATCATTTAAGTAAGCAGATTTCAAACAAGTGTCATCATAAACTTCAACATACTTTCCGCCGCTGCCAAACATAATCATCGGACCGAATGAATTGTCTCTAAATCCGCCGATTAAAATTTCATGCTTTGCTTTTATGAAAGGCTGAATTAGAAATTGTTCTAAGCTGATTTTGTTTTGTTTAAATATTTTAGAAACATATTTCGCGGCAATCAAAAGGTCGTGAGCATTTTTAATATTCAACTTAACTGTGTCCAATTCAGATTTATGAACAACTTCTTTCGATATTCCTTTCAATACAACCGGATAGTTAAACTCCTCAGCTATTTTATTTAGTTGATTTTCATTGATCAAGTGCGAACCAATTACGGGGAAATTATATTCCTCCGCTAGACTTTGAATTGATTGATTTGAAATAAATCCTATTTCATCGGCAAAACGATTTTGATTCGTCTTTGGAATTAAACAATTTTTCCTTCCGGATTTTTTATGATAAAACAAAATATTCGAAATTACTTTTGCAGGATCTTCGGGATTTCTGAAAAGGGGTTTCATAAATTTTGAATTATGTCTGTAATTTTCCCAAAACTCAGGCAGAGGCATAACCACTTGAAATATCGGCTTGTTCGATTCAATTGAATTGACATTTTCAATAACCTCAAATGCCGGAACCATAACTGGTTCAACAAAAATTGAAATTACGGCGTCAACATTTTCATCCTCAGAAATTATTTCATTAACAATTTTAAATTGTTCTGCCGTTCCGCCGGGAAGTAGATCAACCGGATTTTCAACGCTGCCTTCCGGATGAACTATTTCCCTTAATTTTCTTTTCGGCTCGTCAGAAAATTTTGCAAGTTGAAGATTATTTTTTTCAAGTGAGTCAACTGCTAGTATTGCGGGGCCGCCGGCATTTGTAACAACAGCAATTCTATTTCCCATCGGCTTTGGGAAATTTTCAAATCCTTTAGAAGTATTAAAAAGTTCTGTCAGCGTTTCTGCGCGTATAATTCCAAATTGATCGAGGACTGCATCAACAACTTTATCGCTGCTTCCTAAAGCGCCTGTGTGTGAAGATGCAGCTTTCATTCCGGCTTTAGTTCTACCGGCTTTTAAAACGATCACTGGTTTTGTAATCCTACCTTCGATAAAATATTTTAAGAAAGATTCACCATCAACAAAACTTTCCAAATAAAAAGTTAACGTTTGAATGTTGTCATCTTCCTGCCAAAACTGAAGCAAGTCGTTTTCGGAAATATCGGCTTTATTTCCAACGCTAATGAAGTGACCAAATTTAATATCTGTTTCTCTAAGCGAATTTAGAACTGCGGCTCCGATTGCGCCGCTTTGCGAAAGAAAAGCAGTTTTGCCCATTTCCGGCTTTTCAGCAACAAAGGTTGCATTAAGTTTTACATCCTCAAAAGTTGTAATAACACCCATGCAATTGGGTCCAACCATTTTAGCTCCGGCATTTTTCACTTTGGCTAAAATTTTCTGTTCAACTGCTTCTCCTTCTTTGCTTACTTCTTTGAATCCTGCCGTTACAAGAATTATCGACTTAATTTTCTTATTAAGAGTTTCTGTTACAGTTTCTTCTACAAAAATTTTAGGTACAACCACTATTGCCAAATCAATTTGGTCAGCAACATCTTCAATTTTTTTATAACATTTATAACCGAGAATTGAATCAGCTTTTGGATTAATTGGATAAACTTTTCCAGTATAACCAAAATTTTTTATTGATCTTACTAGTTCATAACCAATGCTTTTTTCTTTTGAAGATGCGCCTGCAATGCAAATTGATTTAGGATAAAAAAAATTTTTAATTTTAAAGTCCATAATTTATTTCCCCAAATAAGTATTGAATTTTAAGGTCCAAAATAACAACAGAAAATTGATATAAAATAATTTATATTCAAAGAAGATTAATTCAAATTAATTTTAGATAATTTTTTAAATTGATAAATATTAATTATTGGAAACAATAGTTTAGTCCAACTTTAGATTATGACAATTTATTAATGATCTTAATATTACTATCCTGGAGAAGTAATTAATTAGTTACGTATTTAGGAAGTATTAAGAATAAATAAAATCTAACTAATTAAAATCTCTTCTTCGTATACTGTGTTTGAATTTTGACCTTTTTCAAAACCAATTATCGCTTTAAAATTGACGCAATATTTTCGAAAGTATATAAAAGAATATAATTTTTATGAATAAAAGCGCAAAAACTAAAAGTGAGTTAATTGACGAGCTTACAAAGCTACAAAGGAAAGTTAAGCGGCTCGAAAAGAAGATTTCCACACAGAAAAATTATTCCGGGAAATCTTCTAAAGATAAAAATGAAAACTTAGAAAAATCGTTTCATGAAAAAGAACAAAACTATAAAATATTAATCGAATCTTCCCAAGATGCAATTTATGTTTTTCAAGATGAAAAATTTGTTTTAGTCAACCCCGCATGGGAAAAATTATTTGGCTACACGAAAGAAGAATTAAGTTCTAATAATTTTAATTATATGGATGTTATTGCACCATCCAGTAAGGAAATTATTAAGAATCGTTTTATGGCAAGAGATTTAAATCTTCCCTTGGCTCCAAGATATGAATTACAAGGAAAAACTAAAGACGGAAGAATAATAGACATTGAAGTTAATGTTTCAGAAATTTATTGGAATAATAGAAAAGCAATTCAAGGGATTTACAGAGACATCACCGATCGGAAAAAAACAGAAGAAGCTCTTCTAGAATCAGAAAATAAGTTTCGGAAAATTTCAGAAAATTCTTTGGTGGGAATTTATTTGATCCAGGATGGAATATTTAAGTATGTAAATCCACGCTTAGCGGAAATTTTTGGATATACGACGGAAGAACTTACTAACAAAATGGGACCGATAGATGTAACACCTCTAGATTCATTTAAGAAAGTAGAAAACAATATTTCCAAAAGACTGGCCGGCTTAACCGAATCCATGCATTATGAATTCCAGGGATTAACAAAAAATAATAAAATAATAGATGTGGAAGTTTACGGTTCAAGAACAACATACTTAGGCAAGCTCGCTGTTATAGGCACTCTGCTAGACATTACCGAAAGGAAACAACATGAAAATATTCTGCAAGACAGCAAAAAGAAATTCGAGGATTTAGCCGAATTACTTCCCCAAACCGTTTTTGAAATTGATCTCCATGGTAAAATTACTTTTGCCAACAAATCAGGCTTCCATATTTTTAAATATTCCAAAGAGGATTTTGAAAAAGGAATTTCAGTATTTCAAATTCTAATTCCAAGCGAACATAAAAAAGCTGCGGAAAATCTTCAGAGAGTTTTAAGACAGGAAAAGATAGAAGAAAAAGAATATATAGCTTTGAAAAAAGATGGAAAAACTTTTCCAGCTTTAGTTTTTACTAGTCCAATTTTCCAGGATAATGTTCCGGTTGGATGGCGCGGGATTTTAATTGATATATCCGATAGAAAACAAATTGAAGAAGAATTAAGAAAATTATCAAGAGCGGTTGAGCAAAGCCCCAGCACAATAATGATTACAAATATTTTCGGCGATTTGGAATATGTTAATCCAAGATTTACAGAACTTACCGGCTATGAAGCTAAAGAAGTAATTGGAAGAAATCCTCGTTTTCTAAAAACCGGCCACACTTCACCAAATGAATACAAAGATTTGTGGGATTTATTAGCAAATGGGAAAAAATGGCGAGGCGAATTTCATAACAAGAAAAAAAGCGGAGAATTATTCTGGGAGTCAGCATCAATATCTCCGATTCTGGACGCCAATGGAAAGATTACACATTTCCTCGCAATAAAAGAAGACATCACTGAAAAGAAAAAAATTGAAAAGGAATTAATCAAAGCGAAAGAAAAAGCGGAAGAATCGGATAAGTTAAAATCCGAATTTCTTGCGCAAATGTCTCACGAAATTCGATCGCCGATAAATGTAATTTTAAGTTACAATTCCTTTTTGAGAGATGAGCTTGATGGCAAGCTTGAAAGCTATCTTGAATCTTCCTTTACATCAATCGATTCCGCTGGTAAACGGCTGCTTCGTACAATTGATTTAATTCTAAATATGGCTGCTTTACAAAGCGGTTATATTGAATTTCAACTAAGTCAGGTTGATCTATCGGCAAATATTAGCGGCTTGATTAAAGAGTTTGAATATTCTGCAAAAATGAAAAATTTGGAATTATCATTTGAAAAAAGAACACAAAAAGCAGAAGTAATCGCAGATGAATATTTGGTTAGCGAAATATTCCAAAACTTAATCGGCAACGCAATTAAATATACAGACGAAGGAAAAGTAACCGTAGAAATTTATGAGTGCGATGAAAATTCAATTTGCATTGATGTTAAAGATTCTGGGATAGGTATTTCCGATGAATATTTGCCAAAACTGTTTTTGCCTTTTTCCCAAGAGGAAACCGGTTATTCAAGAAAGTTTGAAGGAAACGGATTGGGATTAGCATTAGTTAAAAAATATATCGAACTTATAAATGCGGAAATAAAAGTAAAAAGTGGGAAAGGTATTGGTTCTGTTTTTACTGTTATATTCAAAAGTTCTATTTAATTTTTGTTTTAATTTTTAATCTAAAATTATTTTATTCACCTAAAAGAACTTTGTTAAAATTTAAATCTTCATTGTAAACAATTAAAACTGTTCGGATGAAAATGAAAACGACAGAAAATAATTTCTCAAAGAAAAATATCGGTGATATGCCGGTTGAAGAATTCCGTAACTTTGGTCATCAATTAATTGATTGGGTAGCAGATTATTTTCAAAACATTGAATCCTATCCGGTTCTGCCAAATATTAATCCGGGAGATATAAAATCTAAGCTTCCTAAAACTCCGCCAGTTGATGGTGAATCGATGGAAGAAATTTTGAAAGATATTGATGGCAAAATCATGCCCGGCATTACGCATTGGAATCATCCAAACTTTATGGCTTATTTCAATTCAACCTCCAGCGGTCCCGGAATTCTCGCCGAACTTTTATCTGCTGCATTCAATGCAAATGGAATGTTATGGAAAACTTCTCCAGCTGCTACTGAGCTTGAAGAAGTAACTTTGGATTGGTTCAGACAGATGCTTGGATTGAGCGAAAATTTTTGGGGAATTATTTACGATACTGCATCGGTAAGTTCTATGCATGCAATTGCTGCTGCACGAGAGCAACTAAGTGAATATCAATTTCGTCAAAAAGGACTGGCCGGCAGAAAAGAAATTCCACGTCTAAAAATTTATACATCAGAACAAGCTCATTCCTCAATTGAAAAAGGAGCTATAACTCTTGGGATTGGAATTGACGGAATAAGAAAAATTCCAGTCGACAACGAGTTTAGAATGATTCCATCACAATTGGAAAAAGCAATTACCGAAGATAGGGAAAATGGCTGGTTACCTTTTTGTGTTGTAGCTACAGTCGGAACAACATCAACAACAAGCATTGACCCGGTGAACGAAATTGCTGATATCTGTAAGAGAGAAAAACTTTGGCTTCATGTAGATGCGGCACATGCCGGTGTTGCTGCAATTATTCCTGAAATGAGATTCATTATTGATGGGATTGAAAAGGCTGATTCACTCGTTGTCAATCCGCATAAATGGATGTTTACTCCTGTTGATCTTAGCATTTTATATACTCGCAAACCGAAAATATTAAAACAAGCATTTAGTTTGGTGCCGGAATATCTAAAAACTTCTGAAGACAATATTGTTATCAATTATATGGACTATGGGATTCAATTAGGCAGAAGATTTCGTTCGTTGAAGCTTTGGTTTATCATCAGGTATTTTGGCACAGAAGGAATAGCAAATAGAATTAAGGATCATTTAAGACTGGGAAAAATTTTTGCCGAGTGGATTGGTCAAAATACTAATTTTGAAAAGATGGCGCCGGTTCCATTCAGTACAATATGTTTTCGCGCCCATCCGCAAGATTTAAATGATGAACAAAAGCTTAATGAATTAAATGAACAATTAATGAATTCTGTGAACTCAACCGGAAAAATTTTTCTAACGCATACAAAGCTGAATGGAAAATTTGTTTGCCGACTGGTTATTTCCGGTTTGAGGACCGAAGAAAAACATGTTATGCTCGCTCAAGAAATTCTTCAAAACAAATTAACAGAAATTTTAACCTGATAAATTATGCAGCATCTTTTTGAATTCGGACTTCTTTCTTTTACTTCGATATTTACGATGGTAAACCCTCTCGGCGTAATTCCAATTTATGCTTCAATGACTTCGGAAATGCTGCCGTCAGAAGCAAAACGAGTTGCCATTAAATCTGTTCTAACAGCTTTACTAACTCTTTTATTGTTCGCATTTGCTGGCAGGTTCATTTTTGAATTCTTCCAGATTTCAGTCAACAGTTTAAAAGTAGTCGGCGGAATTATTTTCTTCATGGCTGGATTCGACATGCTTCAAGCGCGATTGATCAGAACAAAATCAGATGATGAAAATGTTGTTGACTTTGCAAATGATATTTCAATAACTCCGCTCGCTATTCCTTTGATTTGCGGACCCGGTGCAATTACAGCAGCAATTGTTATGATGAACGACGCTCATGAGATCTCTCAAAAAATTGTTTTATTGTTTACAATAGTTCTTGTACTCGCGATAACTTTAGCAATTCTTTTAAGCGCTAGAAAAGTAATGCGATTTTTAGGCGACAGCGGTAATAAAGTACTGATGAGAATAATGGGTTTAATAGTAATGGTTATTGCAGTTGAATTCCTTTTCAGCGGGCTTAAACCAATCTTGAGAGATATTTTCTTAATAAAATAATTGTGGAAAGCATAAAAGAATGAAGGTTCGTTCTTTTATGCTGGCTTTTAAGGTAAATAAAAAATCAACCTTCTTAGAAGTTGGATTCTTTAATTAAAGATATTATAAATAACATCTTTAGTATTTGTTATTTATCCAGCACAGCGACTTTATCAAATCTTCTCTTGAATCTTCCTTCGTTTATAAATTTAGCACTTAGAAAAGCTCTCACCAATTCTTTGGACAATTCATCTCCGACAATCCTCGCGCCTAAACAAAGGACATTCATATTGTCATGTTCAACTCCTTGATGCGCAGAGTAAGTATCATGACAAACGCATGCTCTTATTCCTTTAGTTTTATTCGCTGCTACGCATGCGCCAACACCGCTGCCGCAAATTGCAATTCCCCTTTCAGCGTTTCCATTCGAAACTTCAACCGCAACTGCATTAGCAAAGTCAGGATAATCATCTTCTTTATCGTACACATGATTGCCAAGATCAAAAACTTCATAATTTTCTTTTTTAAGCCAATCAGCTAAATATTTTTTTAATTCAAATCCGCCGTGATCCGATGCTATTGCAATTTTCAATTTTATTTCCTTTCAAAATTAATATGAATTTCTAAATGCAATTTAATAATATATTTCAATCTTCGACACGTGCTTTATCAACATTAATTGAAATTGGAAAAAATGCTTACAACTGTTAATGAAATGAATTAGCAAAAAAATTATTCTAATCTTTACCAAGTTGTATTTTAATTTTTTTAAGTATCTCCGGAAGAATTTCTCCTGCTTTTCCAAAATAAGATTCGTCCGCCAGATAAGATATTTCGGTTTGCTCAATATTTATTTCAATTAAATATGCTTTATTTTCTTTCGCTGTATAAATCAAAGACGCCGCCGGATAAACGACACCGGATGTTCCAACAATAAAAAATACTTCGCAATTTTCAGCAGCTCTTTCTGAAGCGCTTAATTGATCTTCCGGTAAATATTCTCCAAACCAAACCACATCCGGGCGAATCAAACCGCCGCAGCCGCATTTGGGAACTCCATGAGTTAAATCAATTTCATAATTGTAAAAGGCATGACATTTAATGCAATAATTTCTTTCGATATTTCCATGAAGCTCATAAATTATTTTACTGCCAGCGCGGCGATGCAGGTTATCAATGTTTTGAGTAACGACAATTACTTCTGAAAAATAATTTTGAAGTTCGGCAATAGATAGATGAGCAGCATTTGGCTTTGAATCCTTTATAATTTTCTTTCGATGGTTGTACCATTCCCAAACCATTTCGGGATTTTTTAGGAACGCATTAAAGTTTGCAAGCTCTTCCGGTTTCAGCTTGTTCCAAATTCCATCTTTGCCGCGAAAGACAGGAATTCCGCTTTCAGCAGAAATACCAGCGCCGGTAAAAAACACAATCGATTTTGCTGATATTATTTTATCAATTGTTTTTTCTGATATTTCCATTCAATTCCCCTAAGAAATAACTTTATTTATTTTTTATTTGTTCTAAAAGATTTTTCGCTTCGTATAATTGATTATCATCGTTCTCATCTCTCTTTGGACTTGCAATAACTTTGTTTAACATTTCTTTTGCTTTTGCGTATTCATCTTCTTTAATCAATGCTTTGGCGTAATCTAAATAAAACATTCTAAAGTTCGGATAAAGTTTGATGGCAATATTATATTCGCTGAACGCTTTGTCCATATCCGCCCAGCCTAACCCAAGTATTGCGCGAGCCGGTTTCCATTTTTCACTTACTTTGTCGTTAGTTCGTGCAAGTACATAATGAGCAAGCGCTTGAACATAATTGCCGCCATTGCCAAGGTCAATTGCTTTTTCGCAATCTGCTTTTACAGAATTCACAACACCGGCAACAGAAAAAACTCCTTTGAACAAAGCAATTCTTCCGTTTGCAATTGCTCTTCGTACATAAGTAATTGATTTTTCCGGCGCAAGCTTTACTGCTTTATCAGCATAGTCATAAGCTTTTTGATATACGGCAAGCTGTGCATCTTTCTGGGCACTGGTGCTTTCAGGCATTCTTTCAGCAAGGTATACATACACTCTGCTTAACCGCCAATTTACTTCCCAATTATTCGGAAATTGCTTATCGGCTTTCTGAAAGACATCCAACGCTTTTTGATTATCAAAACTTACATCAAGATAATCATCCCCTTGCTTAAGCAGCTCTTCTAATTTTTGTCCAAATGTTAAATTAGAAATTGTAATTGAAATAACTAACGATAAAAAGAACAAGAAAAATTTAGAAGAAGGTTTCATAGCGAATCCCTTTTTTATTAATCAAATAAAGATTTATTAATTGAATTATCAACTTCTGAAGTTAAACCGTGGTTGTAAAGATCAGTTGACGCAAGTGAAATAAATTTTGTCCATTTGTTTTCTGAAGTTGTGTTTAAAGACAAAGCATTTTTATAAGCATTAACTTTAGCGCTTAGTTCATCAGCTTGATATAGAGTAATTGCTTCAAGAGTTTTCGGAACAACCGGTGATGCAAATTCAAGCTTGCCTTGATGGCTTAATATTAAGTGCAATAATAAATTCTTCAAATCATCAGGGAAGCCGGAGATTTTTTTTGTTTCTTCATTTACATTCATTGAAGCAATAACAATATGGCCGAGTAATTTCCCCTTGTCGGTATAATCGAATGAAACATTTGAACCTAATTCTTCGGTCTTACCAAAATCATGAAGCATAGCACCGCAAATAAGAAGATCACGATTAATTTCAGAATGAATATCGCACATCAAATCGCATATTTTAATTATTTCTAATGTGTGTTCTAAAAGCCCGTGGAGATAAGAATGATGCCAAGATTTACCCGCGGGTGATTTGGAAAATTTTTCAAAATTTTCGTTATTGAAAATATTCTTAATCAATGTTTTAAGAAATGGGTTTGATATTTTTTCAATTCTGTCTATAAATTCTTTTTTCATTTCACCCAAATCTCTTTTTGATTTAGGCAAAAAATCTTCCGGAGTTATTTGTTCTGATGGTTTGGTTTTTCTAATTGATAAAATCTTTATTTGAGGATTCCCTTGATAATCATCCAGGCTGCCTTGAACTTTAACTACTTCGCCAACAACAATGGATTTATAAAAATTTTCGAAGTTATCCCAAACATTGGAACCAATAGTTTGGCTTTTGTCTCCAAGCTCTAAATACAAATAAGGCTTGTTAGCTTTTGTCTGTCTCAATTCACATTTTCTGATTAAAAGAAAATGATCTATCCTTTCGCCTTTCTCAATCAAATTTAATTCTTTTTGATCCAGCATTTTTTATCCGGTTAATAGTTGAAGCCAACATAAAAAAATAATTTACCTACTGCAAGAAGTGAACTTTGGATAGTTTTTCTAATTAAAAATTAATTACCGGTAAAACTATTTTTCAGTTTTTTCGCTTATTACTTCAAAAACACTTCCCTTCGGAAGATGTGCAATAACGGAGCGATTCAATAAGTCTATTGAAACCGCAATAGTTTTATCATTTTCATTACCTTGAACTTTACCTATGACGCCGGCAAACGGGCCATCAGTAATTCTAACTTGAACCCCAGGGACTAATCCTTCATGAATATAAAAATCCGATTTTGTACTAAGCATGGTTTTTAGATTATCAATCTGCCACTGTGGAATTTTAGCCGGCCTGCCGGCATCGAAAACACATCTTACAATTGCTTTTTGTTCAAGTGAAATTATACGTTCTTTTTCATCAGCAAAAATAAAAATATAACCTCTCATTAATGGTTCGGTTACTTTTTTCTTTCGATCGCTCCATTGTTTAAGCGTGGTGATTGTAGGCAGATAATAATTAACTCCATGCTCTTCAATTTGTTCCGCAGCTTTAAATTCACTGCGGGGTTTGGTATAAAGCGCAAACCAAGCTTTTTCTTTTGGTGATGATAATCTTTTATTGCTTAATTCATCTGCCATTTATTTTACCTATATGGAATTTTTTGAACACAAATTAAAAATGGAACTTATTTTATTGGAACTCTACCTACAGAATAATAAATAAAGTTGTTTGATTTCATTTTATCAAGATCATATAAATTCCTTCCGTCAAATATTACAGGTTTTTTGAGCAAAGTTTTTATTCTTGAAAAATCCGGGGTCCTAAATTCATTCCATTCGGTAACTATAATTAACGCATCGGCATGCTCTAAAGCTTTGTATGCATTTTCGGTATAAATAATTTTTTCACCAAGGATTGCTTTTGTGGTTTCTTTTGCCTCCGGATCATAAGCAGAAATAGCGGCGCCCTTTGCAAGTAATTGCTTGATCAATTTAATTGAAGGCGCTTCGCGTATGTCATCAGTATTGGGTTTGAAAGCTAATCCCCAAAGTGCAAAATGTTTACCTTTTATTTCACCGTTATAATGATGCAATATTTTTTTGAAAAACAATTCAATCTGCTTTTCATTAACTTCTATAACTGACTTAAGAATTTTAAAATCATATTTATTTTCATTTGCGGTGTTGACAAGCGCAATTACATCTTTAGGAAAACAAGAACCGCCGTAACCAACTCCGGGAAATAAAAATCTTTTTCCAATTCTCGAATCTGATCCGATACCTATTCTCACTTTATCTACTTCTGCACCGGTAAGTTCACAAAGATTTGCAATCTCATTCATGAATGAAATTTTAGTCGCCAAAAAAGAATTTGCAGCATACTTAGTCATCTCAGCAGATCGTTCATCCATAAAATAAATTGGATTGCCTGACCGGACGAACGGCTCATACAATTGTTCAAGAAGCTGTTTTGTTTTGTCATTGCTTGTGCCAATAATGACGCGTTCCGGTTTCATAAAGTCATCGACAGCCATTCCTTCTCTTAGGAATTCCGGATTGGACGCAACATCAAACTCAAATTTTGGTGCGTGCTTGTGAATTTCTTTTCGAACTTTATCACTTGTACCAACCGGTACGGTGCTTTTATCGACTAAAACTTTATATCCAATGTTTGGTTCTGCCTTAAAAAGTTTTCCAAGATCATCGGCAACACCTAGAACATATTTTAGATCAGCGCTGCCGTCTCCATCTTGCGGTGTTGGGAGACTAAGAAAAATTATTTCGGATTTTCTCACTGCTTCATGAAGATCAGTTGTAAAAGTTAATCTTCCGTTTTTTATATTTCTCTCGAATAATATTTCCAACCCCGGTTCATAAATTGGAATAATGCCTTCTTTCATTTTTTCAATTTTTGCTTTATCTATATCAACACAAATAACATCGTTTCCCGTTTCGGCAAAACATGTTCCTGTTACTAAGCCGACATAACCAGTTCCGATTACTGCAATATTCAAAATATTCTCCTTTAATTTTTCTTTTAAATTCTATACGTCTAAAATAATTTAGAAAGTAATAACAAAATAAATCTTATATAAAAATTCTTCATTGAAATGATCCCCAGCTTTTACTGGTATTCTAAAACAACTTGTATTTTCTCACTGAAAAGATCTTCGTCAACAGGCTTTTGCAGAATTGTCTCCACGCCAAATAAATTATACTCTCGTCTTATATCTTCTGAAACATCAGAGACTAAAGCTATAATTGCGATTCTGCCGCCTTTATCTTCCCGCCTAATCGATTCTATAAATTGTATTCCGTTCATTAAAGGTAAATCGTAATCCGTTATAATTAAAGATGGAAGCTGAGTTAAATAGTGGCTCAAAGCTTCATAACCGTTCTTTACGCTGATAATTTGATATGCAGGAAAATTTTCTATCAAAATTGATTCATATCTTTTTCTTTCTCCGCATTCACCAACAACTAAAAGTATAGTGTTGGGCGAAGATGGAATTGTAAAATGAAATTCACTTCCTTTTCCTAAATCCGAATAAAACCAGATCTCACCATCATGCTTTTCAATAATTTCCCTTACAAGCGAAAGCCCCAAGCCGGTGCCTTTCTCACCCTTTGTACCTTCTGTGGAAAACATTTTTTCTATTTTGAATAATTTGGCTTTATTGGATTCAGAAATACCGAGGCCTTCATCTTTAACAATAAACTCAACAAATTTTTCGTTAAAAAAATCTGCAGCAATTTCTATGGTTTTTCCTTCAGGCGAATATTTGATCGCATTACTTAAAAGATTAGTAATTACCTGGGTTAAAAGCCGTTCATCGGCTTGAACAAAAAGAGAATCTTTAATTTGAACTTTAATTTCTAAATTTTTTCTTATTGCGTTTCCGGTTAAAGAAGAAATACAGTTGAATACAATACTTTGTGCGTTTAACCTTTGCGGTTCAATTTTTATTCTGCCTGTTTGCAGGCGCGACCAATCTAACAAATAATTTACAAGCTGCAATTGGTTCTGCGAAGAATCGTTTATATAATTTAGATATTCAAGTCTTTCTTCGTTTGTCAAATTCGGTTCATTTATCAGAATTTCTGAAAAGCCGAGTATGCTTGTAAACGGCGCTCTGAGATCATGCGACAACATTGAAATAAATTTATCTTTAGAGGAATTAAGCTGTCTAAAATTATCCAATGAACGTTCAAGTGATAATTCTGTTTCTTTAAGCTCGGTTATATCCGTAACAATTCCATTGAATTCAAAAGCATGTCCGTCATTATTCCGTTTAACGGAAACACTTTCCACAATCCAGATTATTTTTTTATCTTTTCTAATTATGCGGTAGATAAGCTTTATAAAATCTTTAGAAGGGTCATCTATAAACTCAGCAAATATTTTTTTTACTTTTAGCTGATCTTCTTCAAAAACTATTGCATTCCCTCTGCCCGGAAAGTGTTTTAATTCTTCGCCGGAATAACCGGTAACTTTTAAAATATTATTTGTATAAAAAACAATTTCCTTTTCACCTTCTTTTTTCAAATGCCACAGGAAACTATCATCAATTCCGTTTACAAACTCCGCAATGGGATTGATAAATTTATTATTTGAAGAAATGTTGTCATTACTTTGAGATGATAATCTCTCTTCATTTTTCTGATTGGTCCCTCTTAACTTACCATTAACTTTAATATTAACCTTAGAATTTTTCTTCATTGCCATCGAGGAATGCTCTCTGAAATAATCTTTTTATAAATATACTAAATTAACTATTTACAAAAAATAATCTTTAATCAATCATTATCAGAGCTAACTCTTTAATAAATAATCAGAATGATATAATTTATTTTCACCATTTTGATAAAGAGCATACTGAAAACCTTTCTGAATTGCGTAAGCACCAATTTCTCCCATCTTATTTATTGCAATGAAAGCGACCTGAAATGTTTTGTAATCTTTTTGTTTTTCGGCAATTCTTTTAACTGCAATTTCGCAAGCTTCCTTTGGTGATTTTCCATCTCTCATTTGTTCAACCACAAGGTGGCTGCCTGCAACTTTAATAACCGATTCGCCAAGCCCGGTTGATGTTGCTGCGCCAACTTCATTATCTACAAACAAACCAGCACCGATTATTGCAGAGTCTGCAACTCTTCCATGATATTTAAAAGCCAATCCGCTTGTTGTGCACGTGCCTGATAAATTTCCATTATTATCAAGCGCAAGCATGCCAATTGTATCGTGGTTATTTCTATTTATAACTGGATTATAATTATTTTCTTTCAGCCATTTTTTCCAGGCATCTTTGGCAGTTTTTGTAAGCAAGTTCATTTTCTTAAAACCATTTGCTAGTGCAAACTTCAATGCGCCATCGCCGACAATCATAACGTGCGGAGTTTTTTCCATAACCATTCTAGCAACAGAAGCCGGATGCATAATGTGCTGAAGAAAAGCCACAGCGCCGGCATTTCCGTTTTCATCCATTATGCTTGCATCAAGTGTAACATAGCCATCGCGATCTGGAAAACCGCCATAACCTACCGTCGTTATTGTCGGATCTGCTTCAATTACACTTACGCCTTTTTCAACAGCATCCAGCGCTCTTCCATTAGCGGAAAGTGTTTCCCATGCTTTTGCGTTTGCTCTTATTCCAAAATCCCATGTTGATATTACAACAGGCTTATTTCTATTTTGGGAATTACCAAATGTTTTTTCAAACGACATTAAGCCTTTGCTGATTTTTCTTCCTGAAGGATGGATTGCTGCAGCGGCAGCAGTTGTAACGGCTATTGTTTCGATAATGAATTTTCTTCGTGTGGTCATGGTAATTCCTTGAAAATAATTTTAAATAGAATTATTGATAATAATATAAATTGTTTTTCTTAATTAATTATTGATTTATCAAAAAACCGTTAGATTTTTTTTATTAAAAGAAATTGTGGAGGTATTAAATAATCTAGAGAAATATAATTCCGCAACTTCCGGTATGACTTTCTAACATCCGATTCTTAATTACACAAGTACAAAACTTAATAACGGATGTACAGAATTAAGTTCCGCACATAGAAAGTTAAGAAACGGACATGTGGAACAAAGAAACTTACATTGATAACGAAGAAACAAACATTAAGAATAAAGAACCAAACCAGCAGAACAACGAAACAAACATTTGGAAATAACAAACAGACATAGTGAATAAAGAAACCAACATCGATTCTAAAGGAACCAACATCCGGAGTAAAGAAACGAACATCCGAAAATGTCTAAAACAAGCTAAAAATGAAGAAAAACAAACTTATTAGCGTTTTAAGTTAGAATAAACTAACTATTACAAAAAAATTTCAATATCATAAAGCGAAAAATCATTTACTATTATGACATTTGTCGCCGTAACCTTCGAGGTCTAAATCAGTGACCTCGAAGGTTACTGCTATCACTATTTCATCAAAACCATTTTCTTTGCAGCCGAATAATTACCCGAAGTAATTTTATAGAAATACACTCCGCTCGAAAGTAAACTTGCATTAAAATTAACAGTGTAATTACCGGCAGGCTTTTCTTCATCGACTAATTTTTCAACTTCTCTACCAAGCACATCATAAATTTTTAATGTAACATGTGCTTCTTTCGCAATCTGATATTTAATAAATGTTGAAGGATTAAAAGGATTTGGATAATTCTGCATCAAGCTGTATGTAAACGGAATTTGATTGGAATTATTTTCAACTAACGTTGGAATACTTTGATATTTTAATCGTGCATTATTGATTGCAGTTCTTAAATCAGTAAGACTGTTTCCTGCGGCAATTGCAAACGCTGCGATCAAAGTTTGTCCTGCTGAAATTGTATATGGCCCGCCGGAAGTAACTTCAGAAATGTCACCAACTCCTGCTTTCTGCTTGCCAATACCGCTGGAAATTGCCTGCCATTTTTCAGCAGATGTAAATCCGTTATAAATTCCCCAAACAGATCCTGTATCGCTGTTAAGAATTCCCCAATAGCCGTAATTTGTTGATGAGATTAGTGCAGTAGCAACCATAGAATTAAAACCGGAAATAGTGTGAAGCGCATATCCAAAGTTTCCGGTATAATCATAAGCTGTAGAATCATTTTGTCCATCAACCAAATCCCAATCGCAAAAAAGTCCGGCATAAAAATTAGAAATGCTATTGCCAGAATTATTAGTAAAGCTGTATCTGAGGATTATATAATTATTATCAGGCGAACCGGTAAAAGAAAAAGATTGCAGCTTAGTTGAAATTCCTAATTTAGAAGCGCCGGCATTATCATCATTAAAAATTGTTTCGCCTTGCTGATCGGCATTGTGTCCCGGTATTTGAATTTTAAAAGGCTGCACTACACTAAAAGAAGAGTCTTCATAATTTTGATCCGAACCGCGTGCAGCATCTTCAATTGTTGAAGATGAATTACCAATTATTAAAGCTCCTTCAAAGAGCATATTACTTCCATTTATTAATTCAAATCCATTACCTTGTATGTTGATTGGGTAATCATTAAAACCAAAATTCCCTTTGCTGCCGATTGTAAGCGCAAGATTGTTGTTGGTTTGAGTGGAATAAGATGGATTAACCGGAATGCTGAAAACCTGGAAATCCGAATAATTGCCATCGGTATAATTCAATCTATATTGAAGGTTAGCATCGTACGGAAGTGGACTGGCTAGCTTAATTGTAAATTGAGAAGTTGAATTATCAAACGAGTCAAGCGAAGCAACATTACTTGTACTAAAAGTATTATTAGAAATAGTTGAATAAGAATTCATGCTGTTAAGAGCAACCGTAAGATTTTTAATCGGGCTAAGATAATTCATGAATTTTATTCCGACGGTAATGGTTTCGCCGGGCTGGAAAATTCCATCGCCATTTCCTCCGGGAGCTGCATCAGAAAATTGATAACTAATTGCCCGAACGGATTCCGAATTTGAATCGGCGAGAGATTTATACGCATTTATTCTTCCACCTCCCAATAGATATTTATATGTAGGATTTAAGCTGTCAATATTATCGCTATTAACTCTAATTTGTTCTGCAACCTGCGAGGGAGTATAATTGGGAAAGCGGGAAGAAACTAATGCTGCCAGACCTGCAGCAAGCGGGGAAGAGAAAGAAGTTCCTGCGCCGTTGCTGGAATAAGTATTCGGCTGCCAAGTTGAAAAAATACTAATCCCGGGAGCGCAAACATCAATGTTCTCACCATAATTTGAGAAGCTTGTTACAGCATCATTTTGATCTGTGGCTGCTACAGAAAGAACACCTGCATAGGAAGCCGGGTAAAAAGATTCCGACACACCGTCATTTCCGGCTGCGGCAACTACAAGAGCACCTTTAGACATCGCATAATTTATTACATTCTGCTCAGCATTAGAATAGCCGCCGCCGCCCCAGCTGCAATTAATAACTTTAGCGCCGTTATCTGCGGCGTATTTTATTCCTTCAAATCCGAATATTACATAAGGTGAATTAGAAGTCGGATCGATTTGATTTGCCTGCGTTACTTTAACCGGCATTAATTTACATTTGTAGCCAATACCGGCTACGCCAATTCCATTGTTAGTAACTGCTGATGCTATGCCGGCAACAAAAGTTCCATGATACGGATTATCTTCAATTGGATTATTATCAGGCGTGGGATTATTCCCGCTGCCATTGCCGCCAAAATCCCAGCCGATTGAATCGCCGGGAAAATTTGTATCGGTTTGCCAATGCGGATTATGCCATATGTTTGCATATAAATCCGGATGAGGCCAATCGACACCGGTATCTACAATTCCAATTACAACATTTGTATCACCTTTTGAAATATCCCAAGCTTGTGCTGCTTTAATTATTGCAAGATTATATTGCTGAGAATAATATTGATCGCTTGGAACAAAAGTAATTCTTCTGACATATTTAGGCTCGGCCCATTCTACATTGCTTAATTCTTTGATCTTCGAAGAAACATAAAGCGGATCATCACCGCTGTTATACTTAACCAGCATAATTCTATTTAATCCGAATGCAGTTTCTGAGGTGGAAGTTCCGAACATTTCTTTGGCTGAAGTGAATTTAAATTGCCCGAAATTTTGGTTTAGCTGCGCTGTTAAATTCTGAGCTTTAAGAAGTCCGTTTATTTGTTGATTTTTTAATTTAACAACCAGGGTGTTGGCTAGATAAAAAAGATTTCCGTTGTGAATTACAAATTGAGCACCAGTCTGACCGGAAGGAAGCCCGGATTGACTTTTAAATCCAAGACTAAAAAAAATCATAACGCTAATTATTAAAAAAAATAGCTCCGATTTTTTCATGGTCATTTTGGAAATGCTGTTGTTCCCTTTTGAATAATTCATAATTAATCTAATTCCTTAAAAATATTTTTTGATTGGATGAGAATATTATTAATTCGATCTTTAATTACAACGAACTTTTAATTATCTGTGATTTAAGTTTTTAATTAGAATATAAATAAAAAACCCTGCCGTTTTAGCAGGGTTATATAAATTAAAATATTTATTATATTCTAATAAATACTAAAAGCCATAACCAGCAACAATAGAAAATACGTTATTTGTAAGAGTATAATTTTTCCCAGAATTATCCCAAGAAGTCATACCTAAAGAATAGCGCACTGAAAAGTCTAACAAACCTGATCCGACATTAAATCCAACTCCTCCGCCAAAAGCAATACTCATGTCAAAACCTTTCATTGCAGTGCTCATATCTGTTGTTGTAGATTGTCCATTTACAGTTTGCTCAAAATTTGCGGCAACATTAAAAGCAAATGCGGGTCCGGCATAAATATTTGGTTTAATAGTAGATGTACCTGCTATAGGAATATAAAGTTTTAATAAAACTGGTACTTCTATATAGTTAAATGACCAAGTATTTGTTTCACCACCACCTGAAGAAGAAGCTCCCTTCATAGTGTAAGCAACTTCAGGTTGAAGAGCAAACATATCACTAAATTGATATGTCATAAAGCCACCAAGATATAGTCCTGTCTTGCTGGTGAGACTACCTGATGCATCCTTACCGCCAATAGTCGCAATATTCAGACCAATTGTTGGACCAAATCTTAGATTAGACTGTGCTTGAATAAAAGGGACAGCTGTAAATAAAACAATAATAATTGGTAGAATAACTTTTTTCATGAATCACTCCTTTTAGTATTTTAAAATATACGGGTGTTAATTTGATAAATTTTGAATTAATATCAAAAAATATTTTTATAATTTTTTTTATCTCTTACAAACCGCAACGCCTCCACACACGCCGAAGCTGTCTTATCGAGGTCAACTTTACTGTGTACTGTTGACACAAAAACCGCCTCAAACTGCGCAGGAGCTAAGTAAATTCCGTGTTTCAGCATCTCACTATAAAATTTACCGTAAAGTATAGTATCGGATTTAACAGCAGACTTGAAGCTATTGACTTCACCCTCAGTAAAGAATAAAGTCATCATCGAGCCGACTCTATTTAAAGCATAATTCTTTTTTACGTCAGTCAAAGCTTCCCGAATGCCGTTTTCTAGATACGCTGATTTTTCTTCAAGAATATTATAAACATCCGGATGATCTTTTATGTAGGTAAGCGCAGCATAACCTGCAGCCATTGCGAGCGGATTGCCGCTTAAGGTACCTGCTTGATAAACCGGACCATTCGGCGCAATTATTTCCATAATTTCTTTTTTGCCGCCGAAAGCGCCGACAGGTAATCCGCCGCCGATTATTTTTCCAAACGTTGAGAGATCAGGCTTTATTCCGTATAATTCTTGAGCGCCGCCTTTCGCGACCCGGAAGCCGGTCATTACTTCATCAAAAATCAAAACAATTTTTTCTTCGCTGCAAATGTTTCTTAATTCTTCTAAAAAATTTTTCTCTGCTGGAACAACTCCCATGTTTCCGGCGATTGGTTCAATTATTACTGCGGCAATTTCATCATTATTTTGATGAATTATATTTTTTACGGAGTCGATGTCATTGTAATCGGCAATAAGAGTATCTGCCGCATTGCCTTTTGTAACGCCAGGACTTGTCGGCACACCAAATGTTAATGCGCCCGAACCTGCTTTGATCAAAAAATAATCCGCATGTCCATGATAGCATCCTTCGAACTTTATAAATTTTTCCTTTCCGGTAAAACCCCGTGCAGCACGAACCGCACTCATTGTGGCTTCGGTTCCGCTGTTTACCATCCTAACCATTTCAACTGAAGGAACGAGTTCAGTAATTAATTTTGCAATTTCAACTTCAAGCTTCGTTGGAGCGCCGAAGCTAGTGCCGTCTTCTACTGCTTTTAATAACGCTTTTTTTATGAATGGCGGATTGTGTCCGAACAAATGAGGTCCCCAGCTTCCGATGTAATCTATAAATTCATTTCCATCCACATCGTAAAACTTTGAACCTTCACCGCGCTGAATAAATATTGGATTACCACCGACTGCTTTGAATGCGCGTACCGGTGAGTTTACACCGCCGGGAATATATTGCTGGGCTTCTTTAAATAATTTTGTGCTTATTAGTGTATTCATTTTAATTTCCGAGTTTCGTTAAAATATTGTGACAAATTTACAAATAAAAAATTTTAAGCGGGATAATTTTAAAAACAATGGAACGCGGATATCACGGATTACACTGATTTAAAATCTGTGAAAATCCGCGCAATCAGTGTAATCCGTGTTCTATTGATTTTGTATTGTTATTGCCCAAACAAAATTTTGTAATCCTTTTCCTTCCCTTTTATCCACCAACTTTGCGGAATTACTTTCCAATTTCCAAATGATTCCGGAGTAACAATCTTTTTCTTCTCAATCCATTTCATTAAATAATACCGAAGATCTTTTTGGGTAGAATTAATGACTCGCGCAGCAAGCTCTTTCTGCGGAATCTTTGCGCCTATCGTCAGATGCCCGCCACCGCCGTTGCCGCGGTATGAATTGACGGCAACTTTATAAGTCTTATGTAAATCGAAAGGCCTCCCATCAGACATGGATGAAATCGTAACTCTATCTCCAGCATGCTTGGAAACATCCACAGTATAATTAATTCCTGCTGCTGAAGAATAGCTGTATGAAGGCACTGCAAGCTGCGGTCTTCCGTTGGTAAAAACGAGGCTGCCGGTTAAGTCGATTTTAAACTCCAGCAAATAGTCGTTTTCATTTTTCATCTGATTAAACCAGTTGCCATACGAGTATTCCAAATAATCTTTAATTTCCTGCCCGGTAAGTTTCATCGTGTAAAGTAGATTTTCATATTTATAAAGATTGAACATGTCGCGGACGTACACAGTTCCTTTTTTTATCTCAGCATCAAAGGCAAGCGGATCAGCAAATGAAATATCAGCATGTGTCAGTTCAAGCTGAATTTTCTGGATTAGATCGATAAATGGAGAATCGCCAAACATTGATTCGCGAGTAGAGATTGTTTGAGTAAAAGTTCCGATTGGTTTTGAAACATATTTCTTTACTTCTTCAATTACCGGAGAAAACTTTTTCATAAACTGATCGCCCGGTTTATAATTTTTACTGTCTATTATTTCTCCCTTTATTTTTTTTACCCATTGATGAGTTGATTTATCATAATTCAAAATTACACTGGCAACCGCTGCATGACGGGCAGCATTTGCAGGATCAAGTATCAATACATCCTTGCCTTCCGGATTTTTTACAAAAGTGTTCCATACTTGATGATCGTGCCCGGCAAAAACTATATCGAATCCCGGAACTAGCTCTGCAACAAGACGTGAAGCATTTTCTATTTCTCTTTTTCCATTTTCAAAATTCTTCATTTCATCTTCCGGACCGGAGTGGAACAATCCTACAATTAAATCGGGCTTTTCTTTTTCTCTAATTATCTTAATCCACTTGCGTGCAGTCTCAACCATATCTTCAAACTGAATTCCTTTCCAGATATTTTTAGGAAGCCAATTTGGAATTGCCGGAGTAATCATTCCAAGAACAGCAATTTTTATTTTATCTTTATTGATGATTACATATGGTTTGAAATAAGGTTTTTGGGTTTTAATATCAACCGCATTTGCTGCTAGCCATGGAAAATTAAATTCATTCTTTATCTTGTCATAAACCGGATGACCTGGTTCAATGTCATGGTTACCCACAGTGCCCACATCGTACTTCATATAATTCATAACTTGAGAACAAATATGCAGAACATTCGTTCGTTCAAAATTATAATAATAAACCACCGGCTGACCCTGAAGAATATCTCCATCATCCAACAATACAACTTCTTGATCTTCCTTTGCTCTTTCTTCTTTTACATAAGAATAAATCTGCGCAAGCGAAGTGTTAATGGATTTATCGTTTATAAAATCGTACGGAAAAATCGAGCCATGTACATCGCTGGTTTCGATCAGTTTTAATTTGATTGTCTGAGAGAATGAAATCTGAAAGGCAAAAAGAACAATGGATAGAGTAAGAAAAAAGTTTTTAAAAGATTTATTCATGCAGCACCAATTTTGACGGAATTAATTTTCAGGTACATTATTTTATTTCCAATTTTGATTCTAAAAAATATTCATGAAAGAGTAATAAAAAAAGCGCCTCATTGGGCGCCTTACAGAATCAATAATCCGGCAGGTGAATTACCTTCCTGCGGAAATATTAAAAAAATATTTTCTTATCCGCGAGGTTTTGCCTCGTTAACAACAATATTTCTTCCATTTAATTCTGACTCGTTTAATGCTTCAATAGCATTTTTTGCATCTGTAGGATTTTCCATTTCAACGAAACCAAATCCTCTTGAGCGTCCAGTTTCGCGGTCTTTGACAACTTTTGCTGAAATAACTGTACCGTGTGCTTCAAAAGTTTGCTGTAATGTTGCATCATCAATAGACCAGGGTAAGGAACCCACAAATAATTTAGTACTCACAAAGAACTCCAAAAAATAATAATAAAAAATTCCGGACTAATACCGGATATGCCAAAATACAAATGTTAAAGTTCATAACCTAATATTATAAAGATTTTGTTGCTATTTAGTGCTGATAAACAAGGATTAAAGCTCTTGTAAATAGTCATCATACTAAATTTTTGTCAGTAATTTTTAATTCTTTCCTGACAGCAGATCATAAACCACATTGTTATGAAGTCTAAATATCGATTATCAATCTTCAGTAAATTTAAATACATGAGCTATCTGGAAAAGTTTTTTGTTCTACACTTTCAGATAGTTTGCACTTATAGCGCAAATTATTTTTCAAAACAAATTACCTTTCTTAAAGCGAATAATACTGAATATATTAACCACAGCCGCTATACCGATGAGCACTCCGACATTCGGAAGAATTTCTAAAGTATTTGAACCGCGCCAAAGAACGTTCATAAATCCTTCCATCGCCCAATAAACAAGCGAGAATTTGCTAAGAATTTGTATGAACGGCGGAAGGATAAAGGTTGGAAACCAGGCCCCGCCGATCCCGCTCATCGTTAAGATGAGCAAAGTGCCGAGACCGTTTGCTTGAGCCGAAGTTTTGCTTACCGCAGCCAGCAGCATTCCGAATGCAGTGCAAGCCAAAGCACCGGCGATGATGACCAGAAGTAAATTGAAAAAGTGTGAAAAAATATCAATCCTAAAAAGAAGATAGCCAACAAAAAACATTACGAGAAGCTGAATGCAGCCGAGTGAAAAATTGTAAAGGTATTTTCCCCACAAAATATGAACGCGTGACACCGGTGCAGAAAGAATCCTAAGCACTACGCCGCTTTTATTTTCATCAAACAGCGAAGTTGATGTTGCTGTTAATGTAAATAAGAGGAACATCATCGCCCAGCCGCCTACGCTGCGCGTTGCATTAGGGTTATTTACTTCTTTTCCAACAAGCTGCTCTTTATCAAGTTGAAGAAGATCGGAGAAGAAATTGGATTTACTTGAAGCGCTGTCGATGTTCGACGAATCGGCAAAATCATAGCTTGACCAATGAAGGATTTTTGCGGTATCTACATTGAAATATTTACCAACTGTCTCAGCAATCTTTTTGTTGAAGTTTTTTCCTTTGTCCGTTCCTAAATAAGTTTCAGCCTTATGCTGCATGCCGGTCATAAATAAGCTTGGCATCTGGGTCATCACTCTTTGCGTAAGCACGCCTTCAATCATCTGCATTTCCATATCGTTCTTCGGATCATAAAAGAATTTTAATTTCAATCCCATTGATGTATCTGTGAAAGCATCTTTAGGAATTACAAGCGCTGCAACTGCATTTCCTTTGCGCACAAAATCCTTAATTGAATTTGTATCAAAGGAAACCATGTTACCGTTGTCATCACGGAATTCTCTAACAAGATGAAAGGCTTGAGTTGTATCGAGAACAGATTCAAGCTTCTTGGCAATCTTAGAATCGCTATTATTCATGAATGCAATGTCGATGCCTGTCGGTCCGCTGCTAACACCGCTGAATATCGAACCGAATAAAAAGATGAGAAATATCGGAACCACGAAGGTAAGACTGACAGCGGGTTTATCATGCCAGAAAAGAATGTAATCTTTTTTGATAAGCTGTAAAATTGTTTTCAATCTCTCAATCTCCTTCCAGTTAGGTGAAGAAAAAGCGCTTCCAATGACGGCTTGTTCACATCGATAAAATTGTATCCGATTCCGTTCTCTTCCATCGCTTTGAAAAAATCCGAGAGTTTTAATTTTTCAAAAGGTTTCAGTTCATACTTTTCCTGATCATTCAGAATCGTGCCGAATTTGCCGAACAAATCTTTTTTATGTTCAGTCAATTGATTTTTGCTGATGAGAATTGTCTGCTCGTAAGGAAGAAGCAAGAGCAATTCATCAAGCGAGCCAGCGCCAATTATTTTTCCGTGATCGATTATTGCAATGCGGCTGCACAACCTTTCTGCTTCTTCCATGTAGTGAGTTGTGTAGATGATCGTCTTGCCTTCTTCATTTAGCTTTTCGAGATAATCGAAGATGGCATTACGCGATTGCGGATCGACTCCGACAGTAGGCTCATCGCACAATAATATTTCCGGATCGTGAAGCAGGCTTGCAGCAATATTTAAGCGCCGCTTCATTCCGCCGGAAAATCCTTTTACTTTATCTTTTCTTCTATCATAAAGTTCTACGCGGTTAAGATTTTCTGCGATGACTGCGCGAAGAAGATTTTTTTTGATTCCGAAAAATGATCCAAAGATTTCCAGGTTTTCTTGAGCGGAAATATCATCGTACAGCGCGATTGACTGCGGCACCAAGCCGATCTTTTTTCTTGACTCAAGATTGTTGCGGGTGACTTTTTCACCGGCTACAGTCAGCTCGCCTTCGTCTGCATCAAGATAGCCGATGATAAGATTCATCAAAGTTGATTTGCCCGCACCGTTCGGCCCGAGCAAGCCGAAAAATTCTTTTTCCTTAATGTCGAGCGAGATATTATCCAGTGCGGTAACAGTTGGAAATTTTTTGGTAACATTTTTAATGGATATCATTTAACTCCTTCGAGAATTTTTACCAGCCACTGGTGAACCGGAAGCATGTCCTTAAATTTCTTAAAAGAAAAATCCACAACATCAACCTTCGTCAACTCATTTATATTTTCACTGTCATAAAAAGTATAAAGTCCTTCATGGAGAAGGTATCCCGCATAAGGTGACTCCGGATCGTATCCCTTCGGAACTTTTTTATATTTCTTTCCTCCAAGTGAATAATTATCCTTCTTCAAAACTTTTTTTACAGCACTATCCAATTCTTTTCCAAGCGCCGGATTTGAAACCGCATCGCGATAAAGCTTCCATTGTTCTTTTGACGGCATATAAATTCCTGAGCCGTAGAAAAATCCTTTTGTGTTTATCTCGAAATAAAATCCGGGGCTATCCATTTTCTTTTTGCCTTCCCAGAAATAAATTCCGAGATTGGTTTTGTACGGCGATTTATCCTTGCTGAATCGGACATCGCGGTGAAGCCTGAATATTGATTTATCAATCTTCGGAACAGCCTGGATATTTGGTGCGATTGTCGAAAGTCTTTCTCCAAGCTCAACGACGAGCTGCAGCGCCGGTTCTAAGAAATCGGAATTGTAATCTTCACGGTGAGCTTCAAACCACTCACGCGAATTATTTTTGGAAAGCTTTTTCAAGAAGTTAAGCGTCTTAATTGGAAAATTATTAAGTGCTGGTAATGATTTCATTTTTTCTCCCGGATGGAATTAAAATAAAAATGTTGTTGCAATTTGGCTGGTAAGTTACACTGAAAAAAAATTTTCGGCAAGAAGAAATGTGCGGAGAATGAAGGTATATGGGTATAGCGATATAAAGCCCTTATACCATTATACCGCTATACCTTAGTTTTTTTACTTTTTCAATTTTCTTATTTCGATGCGGTCGTTATCCGATCTAACATTTATATTGCTTCCACCGCCATTTAAAGTAATTGTAGCTTTTGTTGAACTGCTGTATTGAGAGGTTTCGGATCTCTTCATCGGGAAATCTGATTTGATGTAATCATTAATTGATTCGCCGTACTGAACGCCGTACGCCACAGCATTTATTGTAGCTTTTGCCGATGGATCGATAAAAAGTTTTACGCCGCCGTTCATGGAAGCAATGCTGCTGCTGCTGCCGCCGGGTTTCAATTCAATATAAATATCTCCGCTATTAGTGCTCGCATCAACGGAGCCGTTGATATTATACAATTCAAGATTGCCGCCGAATGTTCTTGCTTTAGTTGAGCCCGAAGCGCCGAAAAGCTTAATATTACCGCCATTGGTTTTTAATATTGCGCTGCCGGAAACTTTTTTCATGTGGATGCTTCCGCCCATGGTGCTTATATCTGCGTTTCCGCCGACATCCCCGGTTGTAATATCGCCGCCGTTAGTTATTGCGTGAAGATCTTTTCCAACGTTCAATAAATTTATTGTACCGCCCCTGGTAGAAATGTCAGCTTTGCCGGTAATGTTCTGTGCTTCAATATCTCCGCCCATGGTTGAAAGTGAAAGATTGCCATTTACATTTCCGGTTGTAATATCTCCGCCGTATGTTGTAACATCGGCAGTGCCGTTTACTGCGTTTAAGGTAATGTCGCCGCCGTTGGTCAGAGCTTTCAAATATCCGTTAATACTTGCGAGCGTAATATCTCCGCTTCTGGTTTCAATCTGCACACTCCCTTTTAAATTATTGGAAAGCTGCACATCTCCCTGGCTTGTCTGCAAATTCAAATTATATTCCGATGGAACGGAGACTTTGACATTAGAGTTGCCGTAGTATCCGCTGCCGTTAAATTTTACAGTAACATTGTTCCCGGACTGACTTATATTTAGGAGGTTATTCTGGTTCTCATCAATATTTGCAATCGAAACATTTACTTCGTTCTTATTCCAGGTATCAACTGTTATATCGCCGGTCATAATATATACTTTAAGCGTACCGCCTTTGTTAACCTTGAATGATTTTGTTACGTCATCGCCATCCGCTGCTTTCAATATAACAGCCAAAGACGAGAAAAATAATAAAGCTGCTGTTAGTCTTATAGCTTTCATTGTATGTTCTCTTCCTTTATTAAGGATGCAGCACGAATGCGTACATATTCGTTGTCATCGTTTTTAATTTTTTGATTTAAGATTTTAATTGTTTCGGGATCGATTGTCTTTCCATTCTGGGTTGCGCTTGCAAGCCCGTTAATAGCTGCAATACGAAGTCCGGAATTCTTATCGCGCTGAAGCACGAAAAGCAAAGCTTCGTTTATATCGTTGTCGAACGGGAAATTAAGTAATGCCTTTAAGGCTTCCATTCGGACTGCAGGATTTCCGTCATATTTTAAAGCCGTTAATAATGCCGACTTTACTTTTGGATTTACATTAGACTTACCGGTTGGCAAGCTTTCCTGCTTATTTGAAATATTTGCAAGCGCATTTACAGTTTGAATTCTCGTGCCTGGATTTTTTTCGTTAACAAGAGCTTCTGCTAAGATTCTCTGCACTGAAGGATCGCTCAGCTTTCCTCTCATCGTAACCTGCTTAATTGCATCAAAGGTGAATGCGACTTCGCCGGTGCTGGAAGAATCGTTAATGAATCTTACATTAGAAATTGTTGTTGCATTTTCTTCAACACCATTTTTATCTCCAATTAAATTCATATTTGACGAACTGCCCGGTGAAAAAATTAAATACCCGGCGAATAAGCCAACAGCAATTGAAAATGCACCGGCTAATGCGGGTCGTTTATAAATCCAGATATTTTTTCTGAACGCACTAAATAACTTTTCTAAAATTGATTGTCTTGAAATATCATAATTAAGCTTTCTCCGGAACTGATTTCTGGCTTCCTGCAAAAGTTCGTCGTCAACCGCTCCGCTTTTATTTTGATTAATGATAGAAAGATATTTGTTCAGCCTATCATACTCAGCCTGGCAGTCGCTGCATTCGATCAGATGCTGGTGAAGCTTCTTCATTTCATCGTCGTTTAATTCATCAAGCAGCGCCAGTTGAATCATTTCATTAAATATTTGATGATCCATTTTTTACTCCTAATCCAAAAAATCTTTTAAATGTTCTCTCATCCTTTGTGTAGCAAAGAAGAGATAATTCTTCACAGTACCTTCGGTACAATTCATCATTGAAGAAATTTCCTTGATCTTATATCCTTTAAAATGTTTCAGCGTAAAAACCATCTTTTGCTGCGGCGAAAGCTTTTCAAGTCCAGTTTCAATTTGTTCGGAGATTTCGGAACCGATAGCTTGGTCGTCTGTCTTCCCGCTTCCGATCAGAGAATCGGCTAACGACCTCTGCTCACCGTCTTCAGCATCATATTCTTCATCCAAAGAAGTGTACGCTAGCTTCTTTTTCTGGGTACGATACGTCAGGCAAACGTTGGTCGTTATCCGGTAAAGCCAGGTGGAGAATTCGCTTCTGAACTCAAACTTCTTTATGCTCTTAAAGACCCGCAAAAAAACTTCCTGGTAAATATCTTTAGCATCTTCGCTGCTTCCGGCAAAGGAATAAGCGATGCCGAGAACATTTTTGTCATAAAGGTAAATGAGATCTTCGAAAGCCGTTCTATCTCCTTTCTGAGCCGCTAGTATCAAGTTGTTTTCTTCTTGTGTCATCTAATCCTTTTCTTCTGTTAAGTTAGACCTCGTTTATTCAAAAAGGTTGTGAAGTGAATTATAATTTTAATTGGACCTTATTTTAAAATATTCATTCTTTTAAACAAATGCCCGGTTAAGCTTCATTAAAATGCTAATTAAAATTTTATGATTTCTTTCACGCTTTAGAAAGTTACTTTCTTAATAAATTGATTTTTTGTGTATCAGTTTGTAAATAAGTTTTAAAATGTTATTTTGATTTGGAGATAAATCAAGTAAAATAATTTAAAAAGAAAAACACCTAACTAAACTAACAAAGCTGAATTTTTATGATGCTTAAAAAATTTGCAAAGTCTAATCAATCTATATCTGTCTTGGGTTTCGGCTGCTGGGGTATTGGTAAATCAATGTGGATTGGAGCCGATGACATAGAATCAAAAAAAGTATTAATTAAAGCTATTGATGAAGGAATAAATTTTTTCGATACTGCACTTGTTTATGGCAACGGTCATAGCGAAAATCTGGTAGGCGAAGTTGAAAAAGAAACAGGTAAAAAATTGTTCATTGCTTCGAAAATACCTTCGCAAAAATACGAATGGCCGGCTTCCGGTAATTCAACTTTAGAAGAATCATTTTCAAAAAAACATATCATTAAAAAAACAGAAGAAAGTCTTAGAAATCTTAAAAGAGATTATGTTGACCTAATGCAATTTCATGTATGGAATGACAAGTGGAGCCGCAGCGATGATTGGAAAGAAGCAGTTCAAAAATTAAAAAAAGATGGTAAGGTTCGATACTGGGGAATTTCTATAAACGATCATCAGCCGACAAACGGAATTGAAGCAGGCAAGACTGGATTAATTGACAGCTACCAGGTAATCTTTAATATCTTCGAACAAAAACCAATTGAACGCTTATTCCCTTTTTGCAAAGAGAACAATATCAGCATTATTGCGCGTGTTCCTTTTGATGAAGGCGCATTAACCGGCAACATTAATCCGTCTACTGAATTTCCGGTAGGCGATTTTCGCAATAATTATTTTCGCGATAAGAGAAAAGTGGATGTAAAATTAAGAGCTGATAAAATTTGGAATGATGTGAAATTGGAAACACAATCTCTTGCCGAAGCAGCATTGCGATTCATCATAAGCTTTGATGCCGTTACATCGGTCATTCCCGGAATGCGAAAGGAAAAAAATCTTTTTGCAAATATTGCAAGCGTAAAAAAAGGATCGCTTTCACCCAAGCTGCTGGACGAATTAAAAGTTCATAAATGGGATAAAAATTATTACGAGTAAATTTTAAAATTAAATAACAGCTTAATTTTGATAATTCAAATTTTCATTATTTTTATTTTTTCTCCTTTCCAATTGATAAGATTATATCTTAATTAAATTCAAATACAGAAAAAAGAAAAATTTTTGCACATGGATCAAAAGAAAAAAACAATTACAATTTTCGGCAGTTCAATTCCGAAGCCGGGAGATAAAGAATATGAAACAGCTTATGAGCTTGGAATTATTTTGGCAAAGAAAGGTTTTAATGTTTGCACAGGTGGTTACCAAGGAATAATGGACGCAGTTTCCAAAGGCGCGAAAGAAAATGGTGCAGAAGCAATTGGAGTTACTGTTGATATTTGGGGTACGGCTCCGAGCAAGCATTTAACAAAACAAATTGAATGTAAAACTTTGTTCGAAAGAATTTCAAAGCTTGTTGAATTTGGCGACGGATATGTTATTCTTCAAGGCGGCACCGGTACTTTGCTTGAACTTTCGGTTGTTTGGGAATTTATGAATAAAAATCTTTCGGTAATTAAGCCTGTTGCCTGTCATTCTAAATTGTGGAAAGAGATTGTCAGCATAATGGAAAAACAAATTGAACATGAAGGAAGAAAAAACGGTTTAATAAAATGTTTCGATACGCCAGGAGAAATTGCAGATTATTTAGAAAAGAATTTATTTCAAAAAATCTAAAACGGAATTATAAACCAAATCAACGCTCAGCTCTTTTATGCATTTGAATTTTACATCATTCCGAAAACAAATCAATTGCCGTGGTGAATAAATAAAACACGGAGAACATTCCAAATTCAACGAAACAATTTTGTAATCCGTATTCCATGGATGAATGTAATTTGGATTTGTAGGCCCCATTATTGCCACAACTTTTCTTTTCATTGCGGAAGCAATATGCAGCATGCTCGAATCATTGGTTACAAACACATCGCATCTTTTTAATACCGCTGCACTTTGCGGTAAATTTTTTGTGTCTACCAGCTTTGCATTTTCGGAATCAATTGAATTGACTATTAATTTTTTTAGATCTTCTTCTTCCGGTCCGCCGAAAATTAATATCTTTGCATTTTTCGTCTCAATTAATTTTTTACCAAGCTGAATAAACTTTTCCGGTTCCCATCTTCTTTTTATATGATTCTTCAAAGTAGCCGAACCTGGATGGAAACCAATTACCAAATCATTTTCTTTAATGTTTGTATTGATAAGAAATTCTTCGGCAAAATTTTCATCATCTTTAGTCAATGGAAAATTGAGATCCGGTTCTTCAGCAAATTTTTTATTTAATAATTTTTCAACCAGCTTAATATTAGTTTGAACGTTATGCAATGAATCGTCTTCAACGATAGAAATATTATTTAAGAAACCGAGTTCGCGAGCATTCATTCTTAAATATTTTACACCAGCGCGTTTCGGCGCTCCGATTAAAAAATTGATTACATTATATTCTTTCCGGTTGGAAGGATAAACATTTATTGAAATATCATATTTTTTCCTTAAGCCGAATAAAAATTTTAATGATGGAATAAATCCCCGGTTGAGAAATTCAAAGTAATGGATGTTATTTATATCCGGATTTCTTTCATACATATCCTTTACGGCTTTGAACATTACAAGCGCATCGATTTGTGCATCGGGATAAGTCGCACGAATTAATTTTAATGCTGGTGTAAACATAAGTGCATCGCCGATGCCCGAAAGTGCTAATATTAAAATTTTCATTAAGCAGATTTAATTTTGTTGTGAAAATTTAAGGAAATTTTAGAGAATATCTAACTTTTCAGAAAAGCATATTTCCCCTGAGAAAATTATTTGGAAGGCAAAAATTTATGAATTAAAATTATAAATTGTCTCTCTTTTTAAAGAAAGAATCATATTTATGTTTATCTACAGGTTGATAATATTTCCCGAAAAGTTCGGTTAATCTTTGAAGAGAAACAGAATCAAATTCTTCCTCATCTTTCTGCATTTTTACAAACATCTTATATTCTTCAAGCTCATTATGATCGAACTTCTTTTCATACTTTCTCAATTCATCTAAATATTTTTGCTGATCTCTATATGACATTTTAAACCTCGCCGGTTAATTGAGTTTCTGATTAACTCTTATTTATTAGGTAGCGATCATGTCCATCTTAACCCGATCAATTTTACCATTTAAAAATAAATAAACTTATGATAAAATTGAACTATTGACCTAAAGAACTATAATTTACACAGAACACGTTTTTTTTCATTATTTTATTTTATAATTAAATCCAATTTTCTTTAAATATTATTTCAATTTATTTGAAAGGAAAAAATTTTGTCAATTCCGGAAGTTGATTACAAAGTTTCTGTAATACTTACAGTTTATAATAGAGAATCCTATCTTAAACGAAGTATTGATTCACTTCTAAGGCAGTCATTAAAAGAATGGGAACTTATAGCAATTGATGACGGCAGCGAAGATAATTCATTTCAAATTTTAACGGAAAATTATTCTAAATATTCAAACATTAAAATAATGCAGCAAGAAAATATCAAATTACCATTAAGCCGGAATAAAGGAATAAAAAACGCAACAGGGAAATACATAACATTTCTTGACAGCGATGACGAGTACGAGAAAGATCATTTATTAATTCGATATCAGTTTTTGGAAAAATATCCTGAGATAGATTTAATTCATGGCGGGGTTAATATTATTGGTGATGAATATGTAAGAGATAAAAATAATCCGCAAAAACTAATTCATCTTTCTCAGTGTACAGTTGGCGCAACTTTTTTTGGAAAGAGAAAAGTATTTCTAAATTTAAACGGTTTCAGAAATATTGACTACAGCGAAGATTCGGAATTTCTGGAAAGGGCTGAGAAATATTTCAAAGTTGAAAAAGTTAATTTCAATACTTATAAATATCACCGCGATGCACCGAACAGCATAACTAATACCTATGCACCAGAATTTTAAATATTTTATTTTGAATAAACCGTATGGAATTCTTTCTCAATTTACTGACAAAGAGAGAAGAAAAACTTTATCGGATATTTTTAATTTTCCAAAAGATATTTATCCAGTTGGAAGACTTGATTTTGACAGCGAAGGTTTATTGTTGCTAACTAATGATAAGGCATTAACGGATTATCTTTTAAATCCTAATTATAAACATGAAAGAGAATATTTTGTTCAAGTTGAAAAAATTCCCTCGGAAGATGATTTAGAAAAATTGCGAAGAGGAGTAATAATTCAAAATAAAAAAACTTTACCGGCGATTGCTAAAAAAATTACCAAACCTTCATTCCCGCCAAGAATTCCTCCGATTAGAGAAAGAAAAAATATTCCGACATCATGGATTAGTTTAATTCTTACGGAAGGCAGAAACCGTCAAGTTAGAAAAATGACGGCAAGCATTGGCTTTCCAACCTTAAGATTAATAAGAGTAAGAATAAAAAATATCTCCCTCGGAAATTTAACTCCGGGTTCTATCCGCGAATTAACCAAAAATGAAATTGAAGAATTGAAAAGATAATTCTTACAAGCCTGGAGTAGGCTTTTTATCAAAATCAGCCTTAAGAAATTCTTCAGTTTTAGGAAAATTCATTTCAAAATTACTTATCGCTTCAATTTCAATTTTTACTTTTCCCGAAGAAAAATCCAAAACATGCCCGCCGGATTTTTTATCAGCAGATAAAAAATGGAAATGATATCCGGGAACATTTACGCCTTGCATATAATTCGGAAATCTAAATCCGACTAATGTTCCATCAATCTTATTAAATTTAAAAACAGATTGACCTTTCAAAACATCAGCAAGATTTGAATACGGCTTGGTTTGTTTAGATTCGCTTCTGGTTTCCATATAATCAAATTTACCGGAAACTTTAATTGCATAAATTAAATTTTTCGAAGATAGTTTTTCATCAAGTGTTTCGATAAATTTTTTCATGTTCATATTTTGATTCCACGCAAAAGATTTTTCAGCATGGAAAAATGTTACTGAGACGAATGGAGTTCTTTCATTCCTGGATGGAAGGTTAACTTTGCCGTTATTACCTACTCGATAAATTTTTCTGTTTAGAACTATCATTTCGCCATCAACGCCGTTAAATGTACCAAGGCCGAAATCACCAAATCTGGTAACTTCGCCAACGGTTAAGCTGTCGTTCATTACGCCGTTTAATAGAGAAATTATTGGTGATGATTGGAATAGCGTACTTGTATTTTTTTTCTGAGAATAATTATTAAAAGAAATTATAGTCAGAAGTGTTATTAAAAAAACTATTTTCTGTTTCATTTTCACTCGCTAAAAAATTAATTCATTTGTTTATTTTAAGAAAGTTGTGAGGTACAACGCTATTAATAAATAATCCATAATTTAAGGTTACAGCACCCGCCGCCGATGCTTCTTTCAAATTTGTATACGGCCCAGCAAATTTAGAACCGGATTTTAATACAATAAAAAGTTCGGAAAAATCTACATTGCCAACCAACATTCCTAACGGAGGCATTAGAACATCACTGACTAGAGATTTTACTATGGTTCCAAACGCTGTACCTATTATAATACCAACGGCCATGTCAAGAACATTTCCTTTTATTGCAAAATCTCTAAATTCTTTTAACATATTATTTACTCCTTCTATGTTTTTAAATTTTACAAATGAGTGATCAAATTAATAAAATGCAAAAAGACATAATGACCTACCGAAAATTTGTTTTTATTATTTGCCTGAACAAAATACATCAGGCACTTCTAATGAATTTCCAGGTGCTTTGGTTTTTTGTGCAAAAATTGTAACTACCTGTAAAATAATAGTTTGACTTCTAATAAACCAATTGGCATAATTATTACGTTTTAGCTTTAACGCCTTTTTCATAGGCTAAGAGTTTTTATTAAAAATAATCATGAAAGGATTAACGAAATGAAAGGCAAAACACAAATAAGGAACTTGTTTGTAATCTTAATTTCTGCAATGATGATTCTTGTTGTAGGATGTAAAGATTCTCCAACAAGTCCGGGAAGCATTCAAAGCAATACAAATCAGCAGGCAATGTAATTGTCATTTGAG
>JAMCWE010000246.1 GCA_023475265.1 Bacteroidota bacterium | reverse complement strand
ACGATTTGAACTGCCGTACTTCCAGATGAAGTTCTTGTTGTGCGAAGGTGAAACATAGTTGAAATTGCCTCTTAGTATGACAAAGCAATTTAAAAATAACTATTTCAAGCTATTTTCACACCTTTTTTCCCTCCCTTTTCCTACTTGCTCAAGTCAGGATCTTTTTAAAGATATTCTTTCATGAATATTGTTGCAAGTACGGAACTTAATCCCCATAACATTTTAGATTATAAGATACAGTTCAGTCCAATTACATTTACTGCAGACTAATTAAAAATAATGAACTGTTCTGTAACATCTACTACCTCAACATCAGCTCCGGAATAATTCAGTTCCCATTTGGAAACAATAATATCAAGCTTATCTTTGCTGGCAAAATCATCAACTTTATTACCCTGTCTGCCTGATATTTGGGCTAGCTCCTCATCGCGTTTCAGCAATTAGAAGTAAAATTAAAAATTAAAATCTCTCGGCTCTCCGTTCAATTCGCGTCCGTCTAAAATACTTTTCTTTTCGGAAGATGAACCCCACGAGTACTTTCTCTGGAAATGCAATTCAAAACCCAGCCCGCTTTTAATTCTGAAAAGATAATCCTTGTATGCCTTCGGCAGCTCTTCCAGCAGCTTCTTCCGGGTATATTCATTAGCCGCATCTAATATGCCATGCCGCCAGTTTTTGTTAAAGTTTATCGGCCATTCTTCACTTGCACCGCTCAGAGTAACTATTGCATACTCAAGCTCGCGGTCGTCATCATCTTCGCGGTTATTATAAAATGCCTGCCATCTGTTTATAAAATTACCGTCTTCAAACCGCCTTAAAAATTCATGTATAACATCTTCCTCATAATATTCAAGGCTCGGTCTGTCATCAACTTCCGGCTTTGCTTTTTTACCGTTTTCTTCTTCCCATTTCTTCCAGTAATTATCGCGCCAAATTTTCATATAGAACTTCTCTTTTCTGCCGCGAATATCATCCAGCAGATATAAAGAACCAAGTCCCGTATTGTTTTCATAATATTCATACCATCCCGGAATTTCATATTCATAATCGTCTGATTCTATATCCGTATATTGTAATTTGAAGTCGTCATATTCCTGCCACATAGTCATATTATTTGTGCTGATATCTTCCATCTTTGCCGATTCTATAAACGACATGTATAACTTAAATTCCTCATCATTTATCGGAGTTAAGAAAGGACATATTTCTATCTTCTCCGACCATTCCGTGAACTCACCCGAAATTTCAATCTCCTTTATTTTTATTTCTTCTGCCCTCCATCTGCACTGAAGATCGAATAACTTTCTCTGCTGTATATGCCATATGTACTCTTCCGCCAGTAAAGCATATCTTAATATTTTATGCTCTTCATCAGCAAGCGCTTTCCCGCCATACAGAATTACATCTCTCTTTCTTCCGATGTAATTCGATTTAAATCTCTCAACACTGCCTTTATTGTATTTCTCAAAGTACTTTTTGTACTTCGGGTTTGTGTCAAGATCTTCTTTAATTTCATTTTCTACCGTCATATAATCCGGCTGCTTAGGCGGCGCTTTCTTTTCATCTTTGGATTCATTTTTTTGTTCACCGCTCTTGTTTTCTTTATCTTCCATAGCTTTTCCTTTCCTAAAGATGACATCTTTTCCTAAAGATGACATCTTTAACCGCTTTGCATATTAGTAATAAATTTCTTCTCTTATCGTATTTACATATTTGGGCGGCATTGAATTCTCCTTTATAATTTTAAATAAATAATCTTAACTGCATAATACCTTTTAGCATTACTTTTTGTTGTTCCGGAATCTTCTTTTTAAATTCTCTAATATTTTCAATCTGTTTCTTAATCCCGTAATTGTAAAGTCAACGGAATTCCGTAACCATGCAGGCAATTGGCCTTTTTTAGAACTGGTTCCTTCAACTGATAGTCTTAACGCCTTTTCGGATCCTTCAATAAGATTGTCGATGAGTTCTTTTAAGGCAAGAATTGAAATTGTTCCTTTAGGAGTTTTATGCCCTTTAATTTTTAATATGTACTTTGCTGTTTTCATTTCTCATTGGATTATTTCAGCAAATATAATTAATGAAATATTTAAATGTCATTTTAAATTAGCTTTGCATATTCATAATAAATTTCCTCGCGGATTGTTCTAACGTATTTGGAAGGCATATGAAACAACTAAGTAAAGAACTGCTTGGTATGGTAGCAATAAAACAGCAGAAATTTATACGCATATCACTAAAAAACAATTGGGTAAAATTTTAAGCCCTCTTGACCAAGTGGTTATTAACATAAAAAAGAAATAAATTTAATGTTGCGTTCAGCCAAAGGAGGACACTATGCCAACAGCAGCACTTGTGTTAAGTGGAGGAGGCGCGAAAGGCGCTTTCCAAGTCATGGCAGAAAAGTACGCCCGTGAACAAAAAAACTACAAATGGAACATCATTGCCGGCGTATCCGTTGGCGCACTCAACGGCGTCATGATAGCATCCGAGCAATATCAGCGGCTCGAGCAAATCTGGAATACAATCTCAAACGATCAAGTCTATACCGGAGGCTTAAATTATTGGTCGGTCATGAAAATCATCTTTGGTGCAAAGTCGTTTTATGATAATGATCCGCTGCGCAGAATGATTGAGCTTGAGATTGATCCATCCAAAATCAAAACAATACTCAAGATCGGCTATGTTTCATTGCTATCCGGAGAGTATCTTATTGCTGATCCCACACAACATCCATACGTTGATAATCCGTTGTTGTTTAAGCAGGCTGTTCTTGCTTCGACCGTTATGCCGATCATCTGGACACCGGAAAATAATCCACCATATTTTAGAGCAGCTATCGATGGCGGATAACGGAACACGAGTCCACTTGGTGATGTACTCGAGTTTAATCCTGAAGTCGTTGTCGTTATCAACTGTAGTCCCCGCAAACCGCAAGCTGCACCAAAGTCAAATGATAACATCATCGAAATAGCGATGCGGTCGCTTGATATTGCACTGAACGAAATCCTTGTCGGGGACATTGAGGAGTTTGAAAGAATCAATAAATTGGTGAAGCAAGCACGCGAAAGAGGCTTTACGTTAACGAAGGATGACGGCTCAACGTACAAGGAATACACATTAAAAATAATCGAGCCAGACCAGCCGCTTGATGATACACTGGATTTTTCGCAGCCATCAATCAAGCGATCGATGGAAGCAGGCTGGCAAAAAGCTCAACAAGTTCTTTGAAACATTGACACTCACTTTATGAAAATGAATTATAGTGTTCGTTACATGCAGCCCAATCAGAGATAAAATGATGAGTGCTTGTCAAATAGAATCCTTTACGACAAAAGTTCTTCATTTCGCATACAACTTTTTTCCTGCTTATCGCGGTACCGGAGGGCGTATCATATATATTGCTCAAGACTTCAGCGAAGTACGAATTCGCATTCCACTTAACTGGCGCACCCGCAATTATGTAGGCACAATCTTCGGAGGCAGTATGTTTTTTCTGCTTTGCTGTTATCATGGCTTATTCGAGTAATTAAATCCAGTATGGGTTAATTTATAGTATGGATATCATACCAGTTATAAACTGTTTTATCCCAGGGATCACAATGTGAACAGTTTTCATATTTCCAACCCCATTTCGAACAACGGGTAATATATCATAGTTTAAATTATACATAACCTTTTTCTGAATTTAACTTCATTTTTGTTTGATATGCGAATAAGCACATTTAAGTTTTTCATACTCAAAAGAAATGCACCTATACCAACTCTTCCACATCCAATTGTCAAAATAATTAGAATATACTCGTTAGTTAATTTGATAGTAATATCAATTTAAATGTAGAGTGGGGATTTTATGATAATTATCAGTATAAATTTTCTCAATAAATTTTTGAGGTGTTAAAATGAGTAAAAAAAATCGGATCAAAATTTTCTTCAGTTTGCTTATCCTTTTTATAATGACTGCGGGATTAAACCAATTTGCATTTGCCGGTGAATATTTGGCAACCAAATCGGATACATCAATCCATATCGACATTCCGGTTGTACTTAAAAAAGCAAATGTTGTATTTAATATGGACCACCTTGCCTTTGCCGGCGATGTTCCGGTAGGAATTAAGTATATGCACCTTCTTGCTAACAGATATAAAGAAATGGATATCAAAGGACAAATAATAGGTATATTTCATGGGGACGCGGCATACGTGACATTGAACGACGAGGCTTACAATGCCTATCGCAATGTTAGAACCGGTAATCCTTATAAAACGCTTATAGCCGAATTGATTGGACAAGGAGTACAAATAGAAGAATGTGCAGTTTCCATGAAGTCTCATCGATGGGTTAATCAAAACCTTTTACCAGGAGTAAAAGTTAATACCGGTGCGGTAGCACGCCTTATCCAATTGATACAGGAAGGCTACGTCCAAATTCAACCTTAGGTTTCTACTGAAACATACGGTTAAAAAAGAATGCAAAAATTATTATTCTTTGGGTTAGAGTGAGCACATAAAAGTTCTTACTAAACCAATTATTTAAACGAGAAATTATATTTACATAGTAATAAACGATTAAGTATTTGCCATAAATGATTTTCTACTTTGCCCAAAGAATAACTTAATTGAGCCTAAAATAAATTGGGGATAATGCGAGACATTTACTTATTCTCAAGAGATAATATTTAGATAAAAATAATTTAAAGGAAAAGAAATTATGAAGATACGGAATTTAATAACATCGGCGGCTTTTTCTCTGTTTGCCATTTTGTTTCTGCTTATCCAAACAGAAGTATATGCCCAGACAATTGAAAGTACAAAACCTCCTTTGGATATTACCAATAGAACAGGTTTAAAAATAGTAGCACAAATAAATTCCAGCGCTACAATGCCAAACGGCATAAGTAAACAAGTTATGGCTGTTAAGAATCTTTACGATCAGTATACCAAACTTGGCATGAAACCGGGGACTGACTATGAAATTCTAATGGTCTTTAGAGCTGACGGAGCTCAGTTCCTTTTGAAAGATGAAGCCTATGATCAAAAAGTAAAGCAGCCGCATCCCAAAGGCAATTCCAGCAAAGAAATAATTGAAACCTTGTATAAGAGTGGTGTAAAAATGTATGAATGTAACGTGGCAATGAAATTAAAAGGATATAAACCCGAAGTTATTTTTCCTTTCAGCCGAAGAGTAGTTTCCGGTATAGGCGCCGTGGTTGATTTTGAAAAATCCGGCTACATATTAATAACACCATAATAAGGTGCAGCGGACATCAATATAAGACTACCTGAAAATTATCTTTTCAGGATTTGAAAGGTATTTATATGACTCCTCTAACGGCGGTAATATACTCGTTCTTGTTTGGATTATTGCACGGCGTTCTGCCCGATGAACACACTTGGCCAATCACATTCAGCTATGCAATAGGCGGCGCAAGCGGAAAGGAAGGAATGAAAGCAAGCCTTTTTTTCTCAGCCGCCTTTACGGTACAACGCATGCTCCTTTCCGAAGCTGCCTATTTAGCTTTGGCTCCATTCCTTCTCTCGCCGACTATTAATGGAATTGTTTATATTATTGTAGGCATTGCGATGTCAGCTGCGGGTGCTATTGTTCTTCGCCGGAATCGCTACCCCCATTTTCATCTTCTTGGACATCATCATGAAGAGGTGCGGGAAATGGGAACTTCTTTAACGGTTCTCTCAAGACACCATGACGAAACCGCAGTGCCAGCGTCAGCACCTCCGCCTGCCCGATGGACAATAATTCACGGTTTCATTGCAGGATTCGGCTTTGGCGGGTTCTCGCTTTTTGTAAACACAGTTGCTGCCCCTGCTATGCGAAGCGCCTGGTTAGGGTTTATACCCGGACTTGTCTTTGGGTTAGGAACGATGATCATGCTTGTGGTTATTGGATTCTTGTTTGGTGCCATTATGCGGTGGACCCACTTATTAAAAGAGGATGAGATCAAGCTAATCGGGGCACAAACAGGAGGAAGAACGTTGTTTTTTGGCGGATTGCTTTTTGGAGTTTTTGGAGTTACAACTCTTCTCGGACTGGATAGTTATTTACATATAGATGCGGGATATTTATTGATCGTGTTGTTTATGATCATCATCGCTGTCCCGGCGTTTGTTTACACCTTGAAAGAAATTTTGGCAGCAAGGCAATAGTCCGACATTAAATTTAAGAGGAGATAATTCGAGACATTCAATTATTCTTAAGAGAAAATATTTAGATAAAAATAATTTAACGGAGATACAAAATGGAAAAGTATAAAGTAGTGTTTCACCTTGACGAGGGAGTTAAAGCCCGCGCCGATATGGTACTAATCAATATTTCCAACCTCATTGCCGATTTAGGCGAAGACAATGTGACTATAGAATTAGTAGCTAACTCGGAAGGCGTAACTGCATTTCTAAAAGAGCCCAATTGGCATATTTCAAAGATTGAAGGATTAATGGCTAAAGGAGTTCGCTTTGTTGTATGTGCTAATTCTTTACGCCAAGCCGGTCTTACTAAAGATTCATTAATGGCTCAAATAGAAGTTGTGCCCGCCGGTGTAAGTGAACTAGTAAAAAAGCAGGCTGAGGGATGGGCATACATTAGACCATAGAAATTTAACGGAAATAGAATGGGTGAATTAGGCTAATCTATCGGCAGGTTAGTTAGAGGAATGCGCTAGAACATGCGATAAAAATGAATTGCTATCCCGATAGGAATCGTATAGGCGTCAACTTAAGGGAAGAGAAATAATGCTGTTTGTCTTAGAAATATTCGATTTTTGTGTAAGCAAAAACAACAAAAAGGAATATTCAATGAAGACAAACAGCTCTCAAAATAAGGTAAAAAGTAAAAAAGAAAGATCATTTATAGACGAAAAGTTAAGAAAAATTCCAATTAAAAAATTGTCTAAACAAAGTGGATTTTGTAGAAGAAAGCCGAGGAAAATAAAACCGAAAGAACTTATAATAGCATTCATACAAACGATCTGTACATCAAAAAAGAACACATATAGTAATTGGGCCAGCCAATTAGGAATATTGATAAATAGTACCGTTTCCAAACAAGCAGTTTCCAAAAGGATAACTGAATCATTGGTAATATTCTTAAAAGCTTTATTAAAGGCGATAATGGAAGAATCCCTCAAATCAAGGATAAGCGATAATATTTCTGAGAAATTAAAACTATTTAAGGGAGTATTGATAGAAGATAGTACAACTATAAAATTGGATGATAAATTAAGTAAAGAATATCCGGGTAACAAAAACTGGACGCAGAAAGATTATGCAGTATTAAAAATACAGAGTGTGTATGATATTCTAAAAAGAAAATTCTTAAGATTTGAGATAACAAATTTCAGAAGAAACGATCAAGGCTATTCCGGAAATATATTAGAGATTGCCAAACCGGGAGATTTAATAATAAGAGATTTAGGATATTTTGTTTTGGGAGTTTTCAAAAAACTGTTACAGCAAGAAATATATTTCATAAGCAGACTAAGAAAAGATGTGAATATTTACACAGTGGAAGAAAAGCCGATAGATTTAGCAAGTATGCTAAAAAAGCGTGGCAGTCTTGATATAGAAGTATTTGCAGGAGAAGAAGATAAACTTCCAATGCGGTTAGTTGCTATACCGGTAGATAACAAAGTTGCTGAACAAAGACGACGGAAAGCTAAACAGGACAGAGACCGGAGAGTTAATCCAAGTAAAAAACATTTATTCTTATTAGGATGGAATATATTTATTACAAACGTAGAACAAGAAAAATTGAGCAGCGATGAGATAGCCATACTCTACTTAATTCGATGGAGAATAGAGATAATATATAAGAGTTGGAAAAGTCATTTAAGAATAACAAATATACCGGTTAGGGCAAACAAATTAAGGGTAGAGTCATTCATTTATTGTTTGTTGGTTTTCATATTACTGTTTCAAGTACATTTTTACGAATATTATTTGCGAAAGCAAAGGGCGTCAAATGCACAAGGGATAAGTTTGTTAAAGCTAATGTTGTTCATAGTAAATAATATAAATTTTCACTACTAACCGACTAAAAAAAGGAGCTACAAAAAAGTAGCTCCCGGAAGTCGTAATTTTGTTGTAAGCAAAAACAAACAAGAGAACGACATGAGCAAAGATAGTGAAATAAAATATGTCGGACAGCCGGACATTTGGATTGACATTCAAAGAGCTGCTAATAATAGATTCCACAACAATCAGATTGTTCAGCGATATACTAAAGGGAGTAGGAAGAAATCCCAAGAACGATGGAAAGAAGAAAGGCGGATTAAAAGTACATATGCTAATAGATGCAGTTCAATCGGTAGCGAAGTTTGTACGCATAACTGAAGCAAAGGTGCACGACAAGAACTTTCTTACACAGATAACGGTGCCTGCACACAGTATGTTAGTTTTTGACAGGGCATATAATTATTATAAGCAATTTGCTAAATGGACAGAGGAAAAGATTTATTTTGTAACCAGACAAAAGAAAAACGCTGTATGTGAAATATTAAAAACTGTTATGGATAAAGTGTTAGACAAAGGCGTATTTGGAGTTTACAAAGAAGAAATTATAGAATTCACATATAAGGAAAACAAAGAAGAAAAGAAACTAAAATTGCGTCGGATATATTATTGCGATGAGAAAAATCGTCAGTTTGTATTTATAACAAATAATTTTGATATAACAGCAGAGGAAGTAGCATTTATATATAAGAAACGATGGCAAATAGAATTGCTGTTCAAGAAGATGAAACAGAATTTTCAGTTACACTACTTTTACGGTGAAAATGAAAATGCAATCAGAACACAAGTCTGGTGCACTTTAATAGCCCAACTATTACTGACCGTATTACAGAAAATGGCTAACGTAAAGAAGGCATTTTCGACTGTGGCAACATTGGTTCGTATACATTTAATAAGCTTATTAGATGTTTATGAGTTATTAAGAAACGTAAAGAGAACATATTCAAAAAAGAAAGCAGATGCACTGACACCGAGTTTATTCCCCGTGTAACGAAGGGGGTACGATTTTAAATATGTTAACTTTTGTTTAAATAAATTTGGTATTCAAAACTTTTTTGACTAAATCTGATTTTAGTCGGATGATAGTGATAAAGAATATAATTTTTATTCATGCTAAATACTTGAAAATTTTTGATGTCAATTATTTTTTAGCTAATTAGAAATAATTATAGATGCGTAAATATCTAATAATTTAATAATCTGAACTAAATCGTTCTAATTATATTTTGTTTATATAATTGTTCTTTATTTCAATAGTTAAATCATTTTTTAAATATATGGCTAAATCGGTTTAGGGTGTATATTCGTTCTTAATTGAGATTAAATAAAGAGAGACCCCAAGGATTTAGTAAATTTAAGTTGTAAAAAAAACAAACTAAAAACACAAGGAGTCTCAAATGCAAAATAACAAAATCTTGATAGAAATCGACAAGGAAGAGATAACAAAATTGTTACAAAATCAACCTGAACTTTTTGTAGGAGAAACAATGAAAGAAATAATACAAAAAGCTATTCAGAAAGAAGCAGAAGAAAAAACCGGAGACAGATATAGCAGGGACAGTCAGTATCAGAGATGGGGAAAGAACCCGGGCAGTGTAAGCATAAACAATGAAAAGGTTAGATTAGAAGTACCCCGTCTTAGGCTGAAGGAAAGCGGGAAAACAGAAGAACCCGATATATACAGGTCAATGAGAAAGACGGTAGAAGTAGACAGAAGATTTTTACGTTATCTGCTAAACGGAATAAGTCAGAAGAAGTATAAGAAAGCAGCCCAAATGATGACAGATAGTTTTGGATTGAGCCAAAGTTCCATGAGCAGACTGTTTAACCGGGAAGCAGAAAAAGCACTAAGGGACTTTGATAATAGGGATTTGAGTTTGTATGATATAGTAGCAATACTGATAGACGGAAAGTATTTCAAAAAAGAACAGATAGTACATGCAGTAGGCATAACAATGAATGGGGATAAAATAATGCTGGGTTTTATTCATACGACCACTGCCGAGTAACATGAATTATTAAATAATGCGCTAACCTTAATACTTCTAATTTTTCTATTGAAATCTGAAATGACAATATTTCACAACCAAAACCGCGTAGCGGTGAAATCTTATTAAATAAAAAATCAAAATAGATAATTGAACATCGTAGATGTGAAATATTATTTCCCCTTTCAAATAATAATCCCAGCAAAACTTCAAAATAAATCTAACAGACTTTCAATCCGCCAACAACCCCCAACCGACAACAAACTACAAACATCTAAAGGTATACCGTTAATTCTTCTCACCTCCAACAATATAACTATCTACTCCCTTTTCATATTCTCATTTCACAACCATCATCTTCATTACCTTACTCCAGACTTTTGTACTCAGACGGTAAAGATAAACACCTGATGAGACTTGCTCTCCGTTGCTGTTCATTCCGTTCCATGTTACCTCATGGTAGCCGGCAGGTAATTCTTCATTTTCTAATTGAACAACTTCGTTTCCCAGTATATCGTATATCGTCAGCTTCACTTGTTCAGCCTTCGGAAGCTCGAATGCTATCTTTGTTGAAGGATTAAATGGATTAGGGTAATTGTTATAAAGCTTGTACTCCTTAGGCGCTTCAACAGATATCCGGATTGCCTTTGCCAAGCTTTGTCCGCTTGATGTTTTTATTACGGCAATAAGTGTTGTATCCTTTCCGATAGGTGCTTGCCTTTCAACAGCAAAAGTAAATACTGCATCAGAAACGGTATTCGCTTGAATGGTCTTTACAATGACCTGATCCGATTTGAACTGAAGCCATGATGGAGAACTGATAAATGTTACTGAAACATTTTTTGCTTCAATACTTGAATTGTTCTGAACACTTAATGAGATAGTATTGCCCTTTGAAGCAAACGGAACTTTCCATAACCTGCCCGTGTTATTTACACTTGACTCAACAGGATTGTAATTTGTTTTTTGTTCGCGGGGAATCATTCGTGAATAATGTGAATTAGTTAATTGCATCTTGAGATTTGCATTCTGTGCTTCCATTACTTGAGTGAGCATGCTTAGAATCATTAAAGCTGTTATGATTATAATCCTTAACATATTAAAATTCCTTTCCCGATATTCATTGAATTTATTTAAGTCTGTCTATCAAATACTCCGCATTATATTTCAGCAGCGCATAAGCTTCGCTGGTAAGATGCTTGCCGTTCTGTGCTTCAACTTCATTTACAAATGCACCAAGAATATTCTTTGCTGATGTTGTGTCTCCTGCAGCGAGCTTTTTCTTTGCATTGTCAA
>JAMCWE010000199.1 GCA_023475265.1 Bacteroidota bacterium | reverse complement strand
ATAAAAAATTATCACTCAATTTTTGGGAGACAAATAGTCGCCCATCAAAAAATAAATTAACTGTTTTTTCAACAACAAAACTAAAATAGTATCACAACTTAAAATTAGCTTTTTAGAGCGGACTCATAAATAATATTAGCAATGCTGTAGGAATAATTTTGTGCTGTGACTTATAAGGTCATTAACATTTTAAAATTTTATTTGTTCATTTATTTAGGATTAATTATACCAGTTTTTTCTGGAATACGGTTTGCTTTTTCTTTTCCTCAAACCCGATACCTTTATAGAAATAATGAGTATCTACTCTGATGATATTTGTGCGAACTCTAATTGAAGTAAAACCATTATCTCTTGCCCAGTCTTCAGATTTTAATACCAGACTTTTGCCAATTCCTTGTCCGCGAATTTTCTCATCTACAACAAGGCCGGTAATTTCCGCTAACTCACCGGTTTCAATTGCAGACCTTTTACTAACTTGAATCCAACCGACAACTTGATTGTTATATACTGCGACAAATACAGCGGTATTATCTTTAATAATTATTTTTTGTAGACGTTCCAAAATTTCTTGATGTAAAACTTTGTAACCTAATTGAAAACTTAAGTCAGTGATTCGATCAGCATCTGCCGGTGAAGCTTGCCTTATAGTTATTTTATCAAATTTCATTTACGCCTCATTTCAATTTGTTGATATTGTTATTATCATCATGGAGTTTTACAGTGAAATTAAGCTAAGCAATTTATTTTTTATTTAAAAATAAAAAGAGTGCGACTCAGCATATTTCCTTAGATTGAAAACGAAAAAAATTCCTATTTTTAATCTTTAAAAAATGAATTCATGTTTCTCATCAATTGAAAATTAAACCTCCCAATAGTTAAAGTGATTCGCTTTGATGGTATTGCGATGGAGCTTTATTTATTCAATAATTTTTACTTAAATTAGTTTGCGAATCCTATAAGATTATATAAAGCCCATTCTTTATTAAATCTTTTAAAAAAATAATATTTTCAATTTTGTTTTTGTAATAATGTTAGGTTAGATAAAAATATATTTTGTAAAACAAATTCAAATTTAAAGCTCTTGTTAAAATTGAAAGCTGCAAACAAAATTCCAAAAGGTAATTCAGGATATTTATGAAGGTATTAAAAAATAATTTATTTCGAGTACTAATTTTTACGATAGTAATTTTAGCTGTACTATTCTTTAACCTTATAAAAGGTATGCATCCCATTCTTGATTTTTTACAGTATCTGGTTCAAAAAGATTTATTTTGGATCATTCCATTGCTGCTGGTAGTTCTATTAATATTTTGGCAGCATAATATAAACGTAAAAGAAAAAATTAGTAATGAAAGAGTAGAAATATTCAGCGCAACAATTCGAACAATACAGGACGTACTTCAAAACTCTACATCTTCTATGCAGTTATTAATTTTGGATATGAAAGATAAAGGCATACATGAAGAAATAATTATCAGAGCTGAAAAGAACATAGTTGAATTAAAGAAGGCAATTAATACTTTAGCTTCAGTAGATCCCAAGTCTATCAAATTAAAAGAATTGAACCATAATATGTCAATTATTAAAATGAATGAGTAATGAAATAATAATTATAATGCTGATTAATTAATTTTTATATGAAGTTAAAATTTTCTTTAATCTAAAAACACCTGCCTTTAGTTTATTTTTATTGAAACCGGTATACCCGATAACCAACGCCGGCTTTTGATTAAATCTTAATTTATATTCAGAGAGGGGATAGACAATTAAATTATTTTCTTTTGCTAAAGAGGAAACTTTCTTATCATTATATTTTTCCGGCAGCCATGCTACAATGTGCATACCTGCATTAGATGGATTTACTTTTAACAGATTTCCAATTTCTTTTTTAATTTCATCTATTAAAAAATCCTGTCTTTCTTTGTAGAGCATTCTCATCTTTCTGATATGTTTTGTGAAATGCCCTTCTTCAATAAATTTTGAAAGAACAATCTGATCAAAAATTGGGCTCTGCCTATCAGCTATTGATTTTGCAACCGCAAACGGCTCTACCATTTCTACAGAAGGAAGAACTAGATATCCCAATCTTAGACCCGGAAATAAAACCTTGCTAAATGTACCGATGTAAAGAATGCGATTAAATTTGTCCATCCCTTGAAGTGAGGGAAGAGGGCTTCCGTTATATCTAAATTCACTATCATAATCGTCTTCAATAATCCAAGCATTATTTTTTTTAGCATATTCAAGAAGTTTCAATCTTCTGGAAATGCTCAAGGTAGTGCCAAGCGGAAATTGATGGGATGGAGTGGTATAAATGAAATCAGACTTGGGATAATTCTTAATAGCATAATCAATATTAATTCCGTCCTCATCAACCGGCACGGGAAATATATTTACTTTAGCAGAAAGTACTGATGCTCTTGTCCCAAAATAGCCTGGATCCTCAAGCAAAACATTTTTTTTCTCTTTCAACATTACGCGGCTGATTAAGTCTAAACCTTGCTGTGAACCGTTGATAATTACAATTTGTTCCGCTGTACAATTTACAGCTCTGTATGTCTGGAGGTAATTTGCTACAGCATCTTTTAATGGTTTATATCCAGTAGAATCTTTATACCCGAATTGAAGATAAGGCAAATAAGTTCCGTTTCTATTTATAATCTTCAGCCAAGTTGAAAACGGGAAATCTTCAAGCGAGGGCAAGCCATTTTGAAATGGAATAATTTTATCTTCAAAGATATTCCTGTGAATTAAATTAGAATGGACATTTTTTTTTCCTATGTTAAAGTTAGTTGATTTTATTTTATTTTTAGTTGACGGCTGAGTTTTTCTGCTGTCAAATATTTTGTCAGGTATATCGTTTGTAATAAATGTTCCCGCTCCAATTTTTCCTGTTAAATATCCTTCAATTATTAATTGTTCGAACGCTTGTACAACAGTGTTGCGGGAAATATTTAATTCATTGGAAAATGTACGAGTGCCAGGCAGCTTTTGGCCTCCTTTAAATCTTCCTGTTAATATAGCTTCTCTTAATAAAGTATAAAGCTGTTTATATAGAGGAACATCGGAAGAAAAATTCAGCTGGATACCAACTAACGGCAGCTCTTCTATTTGTTTAGGCATATTATTTTTTTATTATTTTCGTTTTAATGATCAATAAAAAACTATAAAGTGTTTGATTAAATTTAAATGATTGATTGCTTTAATAATTTAAACATGCACATTTAAAAATATCGGCTTGTTGTATATCATATCAAAGTTGATGCATTTAAGAAATCCTATACTTATAGGTTAATTTTAGATGATCTTTCAAAGCAATGTGTTTTAATCGTCATAAAAAGTGGTACCATTAATTTATAAAATAATGGCTCTTTCAGAAAGACCTTTCGCATCTTACTTTTGATCTAGAAATTTTGCGGAAATAACTTTTTAAAATAACATTTAATTTCAAACTCGCTTATTAAGTAAAAAAGGATTACAAAATTGAAACTCAAACATTGGATCGTTTTTATTTTGCTTGGTGTTATTTGGAGTTCTTCCTTTATGTGGATCAAGCTGGCAATAAGGGAAGTAGGTCCTGCCTTGCTGGTTGCGGTCCGCGTCTCACTTGGGTTTCTTTTCGGAATTGTAGTAATTTTTATTCAGCCAGTAAAATTGCCGCGTACTTTAAAAGAATGGTGGCCGCTTCTTATTCTTGGTATAACAAATTTTGCCGCCCCATTTTTCCTAATTACGTGGGGCGAAAAATCAATCGACTCATCTGTTGCTTCTATTCTGGATGCAACAGTGCCGCTTTTCACAATTTTTATGGCACATTATTTTTTGAATGATGATAAGGTGACATTGTTAAAAATTTTGGGATTATTGACGGGCTTTGCAGGCGTTATTATATTACTCAGTAAAGATACCGGCGCATCTTCAAGCACTTTGTTTGGTGAAGCCGCTGTAGTACTTGCATCCATATTTTATGCAGGAAGCGCGGTGTTCATCAGAAAGACTACTCAAAATATGCCGGGAATATTACGAAGTACTATTCCGATGTTTTCCGCTTCAATTATTATGTGGCTTACAGCATTTATTTCAGAAAGTCCGGTTCATCTGCCTGAATTGAGATTAACCTGGATTGCTTTATTGTTCCTCGGCATAATTGGTTCAGGCTTAGCATTTCTTATGGCATTTTATCTTATTCATGAAATTGGCCCAACACGTTCAACTATGGTTACATATATTTTTCCGTTGGGTGGAGTTTTACTTGGCGTAATTTTTCTGAATGAACAAATTACCTGGCAATTGATAATGGGAGGAGTTCTAATATTATTGAGTTTGATAGTTGTAAATTGGAAATCAACTGAAAGTAAATCTATAAACAAGATTGAAGTTAAAGCAGAACTGCTTGATTAATTGAAAGTATAATATGAAAAATATATCTATTACAAATAGAACAAAAATTAACCGTCTTCCTAAAAGGGCTTCCTATGATATAAATGTAATCAATAATATTCTGGATGAGGCCTTTGTATGCCATGTTGGATTTAAAATTGACGATCAGGTTTATATAATTCCAACAGCGTACGGCAGGAAAGACAATTTAATTTTCATACACGGCTCTAAGAACAGCCGTATGCTAAAATCATTTTCTTCAGGCGATGATATCAGCATCTCTGTAACACTTGTTGATGGGCTTGTACTTGCGAGGTCGGCTTTTCATCATTCGGTAAATTACAGGTCGGTGGTAATTTTCGGAAAGCCTGAAGAAATTCTCAGCAAAGGAGAAAAGACTTATGCGCTGGAAATAATTATGGAACATATTATAGCCGGAAGATGGAATGAAGTAAGAAAACCAAATGAAAAGGAACTGAATGCAACATCAGTTTTTTCTTTGAAAATAGATGAAGCATCTGCTAAGATTAGAACAGGACCTTCTGTAGATGATGAAGAAGATCTGAATTTGAATGTTTGGTCAGGCATACTTCCGCTTAAAGTGATTGCAGAAGAACCGGTTCCCAGTTTAGAATTTAAAGAAAACATATCCTTGCCGGACTATATTAAACATTATAGAAGAAAGCACGAAAAATAATCAATCAATTTATCATAGGAGTAGAAAATGCTTAATAAAAGAATCAGCAAAAAAGATGTTTCACCAAACGCATACACCGCAATGATGGCCCTTGAAAATTATATAGCCAGTGCAAAATTAAATCCACTTTATAAAGAGATGATAAAAATAAGAGCTTCTCAAATAAACGGCTGTGCATATTGTATTGATATGCATACAAAGGACGCAAGAAATCTTGGAGAATCAGAAAGACGAATTTATGCATTAAGCGCTTGGCGTGAGTCGTCCCTTTTCAGCGAAGAAGAAAGAGCTTTGCTGGCAGCTACGGAAGAATTAACAAACATTTCAATAAACGGGCTGTCTGATGAAGCTTATAATAATCTTATTAAATATTTCGACCCTCTGGCGATTTCAGAAATAATAATGATAAATGTTACAATAAATTCTTGGAACAGAATTGCAATAAGTATTCATTCGCAATATGAAGATTAATTTTCATGATGATTAAATTTTGTTCCAAGTAATTTATATTTCATTGATCTTGATCGCGGCTTTTATTTTTAGCTCTTTAATCAACTCTAAATAATAACCAGGAAATAATAATGGATAAAAAACATCAATATACCTTAAATGTAAAATGGACAGGTAACAGGGGCGAAGGAACTTCTAATTATCGTTCTTATGAAAGAAGTCATATCATAACTGTTGAAAATAAGCCGGATATTTTTTGTTCTTCAGATCCGGAGTTTCGCGGTGACAAAACTAAATATAATCCTGAAGAATTATTAGTTGCAGCATTATCATCGTGTCATATGCTTTCATATTTGCACTTGTGTGCCGACTCCGGGGTTGTAGTTTTAGATTATGAAGATAATCCGCATGGAACAATGATAGAAGCAGCCAACGGCAGCGGGCACTTTACAGAAGTAACTCTTTATCCAATTGTTACAGTAACAGAGAAATCAATGATTGAGAAAGCAAATGAACTTCATGAAAAAGCACATGAATTATGTTTCATCGCAAATTCTTGTAACTTCAAAATTCATCATGTCCCGACTTGTAAGGTCTCTGGGAACTCAAATTAATAACTTAAAATACTACAGTATTATTTATTATAATTAAAAACTAATAATACATTTCTATGAATTAGCTGTGCGCTTGTAAATTGTAGAAATTTATTTTTATGATTATAATAAAATTTATAAATCCTTTATTAAGTGTAAAAAGTATAAACTCATCATTGACTGAATTAAAATTCAACCGATTGATTTTCTAAGTTCGTCAAAAACATAAACACCAAATATTTTCACAAGCCTATAACTTTACTTTCGAATTATCATCTAAAAACTTTTTTCATCCGCCGAAGGCCCATAAATAGAAGGAACGGGAATATCGTTCAGCCGCATGTAAACAGTTAATTGCCCGCGGTGATGAACAAGATGATTTATGGAAGATTCAACATTATCCAATTTTGATGAACTAAAAAGAGTTGCGCCATTATTTTTAAGATAGAACATTTTAGACAATTCATCATCCGAAATATTCTGCAGAGCTTTTTTAGCGCCAATAATATTTTCATCAAAATGTTTAACTAATTCATCGGTTGTCTTTGGTTCAAAATGTTTAAATGTTACAAAATCAATTTCGGATTTTTCAATAATAAAAGTTATCCATCTTGGTATTTCAGCAACGAGCAACGCTAGGTAGCCCATTGTCATTGATTTCTCATGAGGCTTCCATGTAAAAAGTTTTTCAGGAATTCTTTCTAAACATTTACGCGATGAATTAGTTTCAGCTTCTAATTCTTTTAAGAATCTTTGGGCTAGAATATTTATTGCCATGATTATCACCAAATTATAAGTTGAGAAATTTTTATTATTAAATATATTTTTTTCTACTGATATTTGACGTGAGTTATAATAAATAAGAATAGGGGAGTAGTAATGGATAATTCCAGGGAAGAATCAATCAATAATGCTTTATCATTCGTAAATAACTATGGGAACAATGGAATGAATATGCTAGTTATAAATGGCTCCAATATAATTGAGCCGACTATTACTAACGGTCAGATAAATATAAATGTTTCTTAAAGAATTACTTTTGAGTATAAATATTAATACTTATTGAACAGGATAATTTTGGATTGACGATCAATATTCATTAAATAATTATTTTTATAAACGGCCTGTTACAAATTCATAATCCAAATTTTTTATTAACGCCAGGTCTACGCCATTAGTCCATCCAAAGCCATCCTGCAAAGGATATTCTCCACCTCCTCCGTAAAGTTTGATATCCTCGGTATTATATTTTTCGAACATCCTTCCCGTTTGTTCAAATACCGATTCGTTTAGTTGGAGCCATCTGGTTTTAATTTTATCCGCTGTCTGATTAAACTCATAATTTCTTAATCCGATTATAGAAATCCATTGCAGAGGCGCCCATCCGTTGGGTGCATCCCATTGCTGCGAAGTATTATTGTTTGTTGTAGAAAGTCCGCCTTCTTTTAAGAAAATATTTTCAAGGTTTTTAGCTGCTTCTTCAGCTTGATGCTTTTCTGCAAAACCAAAGAACAACGGGTACATACCGGCTAACGAATATGTGTTTTTCAGTTTACCTTCTTTATGGTCATAATCAAAAAAGTAACCTTTATCTTCATTCCAAAATTTGCTTCGGATAAGTTTAAGTCGTACTTCAAACCGCTCTCTAAATAATTCGCTTTTAAATTTATTTTTTGAAATCTCGTACAAGCTGGAAAGGAACTGCTCATAATATCCCAGCAGGCAGTTCAGATCAAGCGGAAGAATATCAGTTGTATTTATGGTAGATAAATTTTTCCCATCATCAAACCAACGGCTTGAAAAATCCCATCCGGATTCTGCAGCCGCTCTTATATTCCTGTAAATATTCTCTTTGCTTACACCATTTACTTTTGATGCAAGTATGCTGTCTTCAGAAAAAGATTCTTCCCGCGGAATATTTTCAGAATCAAAATATCTGTTTAAAAAATTTTCTTCAGATACTTTTACAACTCTAATGTGCTTATTCATTTTTAATAACTCATTCTCTTCCGATTTCATCCAAAAATTATATTCCTTTTCTAAAAGAGATACAAAATAAGAATCCGTTTTTTTGTTGTTATTAATTTTTTGGAGAAGATTTATCATTAAGGAATAGAATGGCGGTTGGGATCTGCTCAAATAATAAACTCTGTTTCCATTTGGAATAAATCCAAAATTATCGAGGAGATATGAAAAATTATTTATCATCTTTTTTATAATATCATATTTACCGCAAGCATAAAGGCCGAGCATTGTGAAATAACTATCCCAATAATATATCTCTCTGAATCTGCCTCCGGGAACAATATATTCATCAACCAGCGGAATCAAAGTTGAATAATTATTGTAAATAGCTAGCGGCTTTCTGACGAGAAAATCCCAGATCATCATAATATGTTCTTCCATGCTTCTGTTTTTAGGAAGATTTAATTTGATGTTATCTTCTTCGGGCAAATTAAAATTATGGAGTACAAAATCTTTCAGATCAAAAGTATTTTTGAATCTATCAGACAAAAATTCTTGTAAAATATTCTGCGGGTCTTTTTGGGGAATGGAATCTACAAAGGTTTTTGAATCCTTAAAGATTTTTTTAGACTGAACTTCATTAAACAACTCTCCGTAAAGCTGAATATATTTTTTCTTATCGTAAAACATCAAGCTTCCTTAAAATGAAACCCGCTTCGTATTTTATTATATAAGAAAAGAATAAGCAGCAATAACGACATCGGAAGCAGCGAAAAATAAAACGCAGTCTGTCCTTCAAAATGGCCGAATATAAAACCGGTAATAAGTGAGCCTGTTGTTCCTCCAAGTGCAGAAAAAATTACTATTAAACCTGTCATTGCACTTTGGCGGTTTTTAGGAAGCACACTTAAGATAGAAGAATTGAGCGCCGGGTAAATCGGCCCAAGGAAAAATCCAACAAGCGGAAGTAAATATGCAGCAATTGGAAGGTTGTACCAGCCTTTTACCGATCCGACAACAATCCCTCTCGTAATTGGAATTACTAAAATAACCAGCAGCATTGCGCCGATTAACGAAGATGTTAGGACAATTAACCAGTTAAATTTCTTTATAAAATATCCTCCGGCAATTCTGCCGACAGCAATACTTGCAGCAAGGATGCTTACTATCTGAACACTTATTGACTCAGGTATTTGCAATACACTTTTATTGAAAGTCGGCAGCCAGGTTTGAATGCTTTGTTCAATCAACACATAAAAAAAAGCGCTTACTACAAAGACGAGCACAAGCGGAAAACGAATAAGTGCGAACATCTCGTAAAATTCATGAAGTATTTTAAAATTTTCGGATTGAGCTCCGCGTTCATCTAATTGAGTAGAGAGCAAAATTAGAAATGATATCAAACATAATAAAGCCAGTACCCAATAAGCATCAAGCCAGGAAATTTGTGGATTGTTTAGGCTTCCTGGAATTTTTGTAGAAGCTTGAATAAAAAAACCAAACAGCCAATAACCAGATAAAACTCCGACCATAAAAAATCCTTCTAACAGACTTAGTAAGCTTGCATGGTCATTTGAGTCAGATGTTATAAGCCCAACGGTTGAATATACGGAAACTTTAATAAGCGAAAAGCTAAAGCCTGTTAAAGCAAATAAAATCTTAGCCATTAAGAAGCTACCGAAAAAGCGCATACAGATACATGCTATACCGACAATCAGCAGCGAAGAAAGCATCGATTTTTTATATCCATATTTTGGAATATAAGAAGCAAGTAAGAATGAACTGGCTGCAATAGTTAAATCCTTGAATGCCTCAAGTATGCTTGCGGAAGATTTTGTAACTCCGTAATGTTCGATTACCTGGAGAATTACAATACCCACGCTGTTAAGCAGAATTCCGATTACAAAAAAATTTATAAACAGAACCAATTTTATTTTTATCTTTGCCATTCTTTCCGGTGAATCGATTTGCCTGTTATTCATAATAATGTAACCGGGAAATATTTTATTAATTTCCAAACACTGGAATTATAAAAATGGTAATCCAAAAATTAAGCCACGGTGAGTTATTGTAAAATTTGTATTTACAATAAATTTTATTCTTATAATAAATTTCAAATTATAAGCATTATAATTTGTGTTATCAATTTGATAACCAGATGAATTTGTTATAAAGAGTTTAAAGGGAGAAATGGTAAAAGAAAATCCTTATTTCAATCCCAACTCTTTACATAGGCGATGATAATTTGGGGGAGCTAGCCCGAGTTTCTTGGATGCATCCGCATCGGATCGTGAATTATCCCTTATAAAGGCAACATATTTTTCCTTAAATATCTTTTCCATATCTTTCAACGAAAGTAATTGACCATCGTTCCAAAAGTTTATGGAATCTTTTTTATCATAAACTCGTCGTGGTTTATTAAAGAGGGCATATCGAACATCTTCGCATGAAATAATATCCAGCCCTTCAAGCAATAGCCGCTGCACCACATTTTTCAATTCCCTAACATTACCCGGCCAGCTATAAGTTGATAAGACATCAAGAGCATCTTTAGAAATTTCCGGTTTGTTTACATCTAATTCTTTTCTGAAAATGTCTATAAAATATTTCAGCAAATTTTCTATGTCATCCCTCCGCTCACTTAAAGTGGGAACATAAATCGGTATTACATTTAGCCTGTAGTAAAGATCTTCCCTAAATCTGTTCGCCTTCACTTCGTCTTCTAAATTTTTATTTGTCGCAGCAATAATTCTAACTTTAACTTTCACATTTACAACTCTGCCGATCTTTTCAATTTCACCATCCTGGATTACGCGCAGCAGCTTTACTTGTGCATTGAACGGCAAGTCCGATACTTCATCAAGAAAGATTGTTCCGTTATCGGCAATTTCGAATAATCCTTGTTTGCTTGATGCAGCGCCAGTAAATGATCCTTTCTCAAAGCCGAATAGTTCGCTTTCAATTAATTCCTGCGGAAGGCTTCCACAGTTTACTGCAACAAAATTTTCCAGACGTCTTTTACTTTTATAATGAATGTTGTAAGCAACCAGTTCTTTCCCGGTTCCGGTATCACCAACTATCAAAATGTTCGCATCTGATGGTGCATACTTATCAATCTGCCTGCGCAAATTCCGGATTGATTCCGATTCACCGACGATTTGCCTTACAGACATCATATCATCTATATTTTTATTTAATTTTTTATTTGATTTATAACTTTGCTTTTCAAGTTTTCGTTTTTCATACGCATTTAAAATGCTAGTGATAAAATCTGTCGGTTGATAAATAAATTCCTCAACATCACCGGGGTATTTTGTGCAGAACCAAAATGCGCCCGTACTGATAAGCCTGTTTGCAAATTCATAATCGGAAATATTTATTGTCATCTTTGTTATTATTATAATTTGGATGGAGTGGTCGGCTTCTTTTATTTTGCTTATCAAAGTTTCACCTTTGATGCTTCCGGCAATTTGATAATCCATAATTACTACATCATAAAGGTTTGGATTAGCAGTAACCAATTCAATTGCCTTGTTGCCGTTCGATACAACATCTTTAATTAAAATCTTGTGCTCAAAAAATTTTAACGTGTTTCTAATTCGCCGTACATCGTAATCTTCATCTTCAATAACTAAAATATTTATGACGTTATTATTCATCTTAAGCTCCTATTAGACGGTTTTGATTATTAAATTAAATGTACAGCCGCCGGTTGGTAAATTATAAGCTTCTATATTCCAGCCGCATTTATTTTTTGCAAGCTCATAAGCAATATAGCAGCCGTATCCTCTGTTACCTTCCGGATTAGGGCACGTAGTTGAATTCTCCTGGAAAATTTTCTGAATCCCTTGTGAATTTTGCTGAATTAGATCTTCATGTATTCCTTTTCCGTTATCGCTTAATTGTAAAAATATATTTCTATTTTCAGAATCATATTTTGTCATAATGGTAATTACAATTCTATCAACGTTAGCGTGGTCTATACTATTTTGAATCAGCGGTTCTAAAATTTCCCAAACTACATATTCATTTATATGAATGCCGGGAAGATCTTCCGCAAGGTTGAGATGGAAATCGATATTATCAACCTTGCTTGTAATTCGTGAAAAAATATTTTCAACAAGAAACTTAATTACATCGTTAAGGTTTGTAACAAACATTGAATTCCTAATCGTATTGCTCGGCGGGTCGTACCACTTCATATCATAGATGACCCGCGAAATAAAATTTGCATACTTTATAAGCCGCTTATTTATTTCTTCAAGATTTAAGTTTACTCTGGCTCTCAAATCTTCTTTTATAAATCCCATTATCTTTTCAGCTTTGTGGTGTGTATGGTATATTCTCTTGGTGAACAGAGATTCTTTTTCATGATTTATTTGCTCTTTCAAAAGCTGCTCATGCTCAAGCAGGAAAAGCCTGCGTGCTTTGTCCCTTTCCCTAACAGTGTATGATGAAATATAATACATTGAAAGCAGGCCGAGAAAAATTAATGAAGTAAACGTAATAGAAGCCTGGCTGTAGCTTGATGAAATTTCCCTTGTGAAAAACGAAAAATCCGGATTGTTTTTCGTATACAAAACTCCAAGATATTCGCCGTGAGGAACAAAAGGAACCATTGTTTCAAAGTATTCATTTGAAGTATTAAATGAATGAGTTTGTTCGGAGGCGTTTATTACGTTTTCCTGTTTTAAAAAAAGCTTTATCGCATTTTGATGCCTGTCATTATCTGAATAATCATTTTTACCTTTTGTATAAAGATAATTGAACAGAGCTTTCCCATTGTCAATAGCGGCAATTTTACTACCATTAGGAAGCAGCAGGCAAATTTCCTTTACGTTCTGCTGAAGCAGCTGTTGATTAAAAATTATATTGAACGACTGGATTATTTTCCTTTTTTCCTTTTCGGTTATGTTCGGTCCAATATTCGTGTTTTCAATTATTAGCTCAAAGGAAGTTGCAGTAAGGTTGGCAAGCTTTTCCGCTGAATCGCGCTGATACCAATCTTGAACCTCTCTTAGAAAAGAAGTTAAAGATGATTTCTGAAGAGAAGAAAGAACAATTTGAAACGCTAAAAGTCCAATCAGTAAAACGGTTAGATGTCTAAATTCAAATTGGTATCCTTTTAATTTTGTTAAAATATCGTCTAACTTTTTCATATTATCATCTCACTATTTTATTAATATTTTTCCCGAATTGATCATTGCATTGGCTTGGCTTAACGCCTGGTAAACCGTTAAGTCGCCGTTTATTGCTTTATGGGAATAATATGCAAGTATGTCTGAAATACTGGTGTAATTTTCTAAGAAAGGACGATGGACTCCATTATCAATTAATTTTTTGAAAAATTTTAATTTTGGATAAGTAGTATCACTGTAAAACGAAGTTAAGATTGGAAGATAGCCTCCTTTAGTATATAGAATCTGCTGCGCTTGTTTGCTGATAACGAATTTCAGAAATTCAATAGCCGCTTGCTTATTCCTTGAAGATTTAGAAAGCATGATATTCCATCCGCCCAAGATTGCTCTTGAAGGAAAACCTTTTAGCCGGGGCAGGGGAGAATAGCCCAGCTCATCTTCTTTACCCGGATAATTAAATAGATTTTTTTTGTCTTTCTCATAGCTTGGCCATCCTCTTAAAAAGTAACCGTTATTGGTTATGAAATATTCAAAGCTTGCAGTTTCATCAAAGTCTAAAACATTTCTTGGTGATATTTTATAAGTTTGGACAAGATTAACCAGCATTTGAAGCGCATCAACAGAGCCTTGAGTGAGAAGATTAATTTTATTTGTTCTGTTAAAAATATCCGGAGAAGAAGTTAAAGCAAGTTCCACATAACTGCAAACAAGTCCTTCATAATTATCAGCCGGGAAAATATAAAATGGATGTTCTTTCGAGTTTAACTTTTTACCTAGCTTAATAAAATCAGTCCATGTAATAGAACTATCAAGTTGAGTTTTAATGCTGTTGTAGTTTTTTAATTTTTCCAGTAAGTCTTTCCGGTAATACATCATTCCGACATCAATATTTATAGGAAACGCAACAAGACTGTCGTTTGAGTAACAAGAAATTAATGGTTCCGTAAGCATGTTCTTCAGTTGATCAGTTCGGATATAATTGTTCAAAGGTTCACTCCATTTTGCAAATCGCTTTACCCAAATTTGATCAACAGCGAAAAGATCAAATTTGTCACTCTTACTTCTTAAAGCGCGGGCTATCAGTTCCTTCCTGTCGTTTGTTGTAAATTCTTTAAATGAAAGATCAATCGGGATAACTTTAATTCTGCCTTCAAATTTTTTGTTGAACTCATTTATCACTTGTTGATGAGCATATGAAATATCTCCTGCAAAATAAACTTCTCTGGATATTGAAGGCTCCGGGAATGCAGACCTAAGCATAATAAATAAATACACTGCTAATGCAATCAAGGCCAAAATGAAAGTTCCAAATGGAGAATATAAAAAAAGAAATAACGATCTTAAATGATGAATGTTTTTCCTTTTTGCTGCAAATCTAAAAGCCATAAAAAAGAGGTTCCTATATTTAACAGTTTAATTTTCACTAAGGAATCGTAAACAAGATACTTTGTCATTTGTTTCTAAAATTGATATCGGGCGATTGATAATTATTTTTGATAAGTCTCATTAATTAAATTAAAAAGTTTTACGGCAAAAAACATGCACATGTGCTTTGAAAAACTTCTACAATGTTTCTTTAATATACAATTATCAGGAAGATAACAAAAATTATAACTTTTATAATAATCGTTCGTTTCTTATTTCCGTTTTATTTAGAAAGATTGGAATTCTAAATTACTTTCTGCTGGTCTAATTTTTGTCATTATAAACATATCTAACATTTAATTGGCTTTTTCAATTTGAAAATCTATAATTATTAGGAGGAGTTGTATGAAGTATTTCAGTTACAAATTAATTTCCCGACTACCATTCTTGCTTTTAATTTTTATCTCTTTATCTATTGAATGTCTTGCGCAGGGAACTGGCTCTGTCAAAGGGAAAACAACCGATGAGAATGGAAAACCGGTTCCATTCGTAAATATTTTGGTTGTTAATACAAATTTAGGAGCTGCAAGCGATATTAATGGCAATTATGAAATTAAAAATATAACTGCCGGGACAATTCGTTTAAGAGCTAGTGCAGTTGGATTTAAAACAGTTACTGATGAAGTTACAATTACTTCAGGTGAAACTGCTGAAAAGAATTTCATTATGTCAACCGACTTATTGAATATGAAAGAAGTTGTTGTTACCGGTGTTGTAGCCCCGCTTTCCAAAATGAAATCTACGGTTGCAATCAGTACATTAACTCCAAGAGATTTGGATTTGGAAAATCCGAGAAGTACAACCGAAATATTGCGGTACGTTCCTGGTTTTACAAGATTGGAAAGTTCTGGCGGCGAAGTAAATGAAAACATAACAATGAGAGGTATACTAGGCGTTGAATATGTTATGTTCATGGAAGATGGTTTGCCTGTGTTTCCAACAATGCATACTTTTTTTATGAATGCAGACAACCTATTTAGACCGGATTTGAACTTACAAAAAGTAGAAGTTGTAAGAGGCGGCAACTCAGCGTTGTTTGGCTCAAATACACCCGGTGCAATTGTTAATTTTATCGACAAGACAGGCGGCTCAAGTATGCAGGGTGTAATTAGAGCAACTGCCGAATCTCAAACTTTTATGCGCTACGATTTTAATGTTAATGGTCCTATTGCTAATGATTGGCGTTTCAACCTCGGCGGATTTTACAGGTACGATCATGGTGTTCGCGATCCTGGTTTTCCGGGCATTAGCGGCGGTCAATTAAAAGCCAATATTACAAAGCTTCTCGATGATGGTTTTGTAAGAATATCTGCAAAATTAATCGACGACCGCAACCAGTTCATTCTCGATTTACCTTTCGATAATCCAAGCGATCCGCAATTTGTTCCCGGCTTTGGAGATTACGGCTCAATGAACACAATTGAAGGAAATAATATTTCTGTTCCTACTCCTGATGGCCGGCTTAATCTTCCGCTCGATCATGGATTGTTAACACAAGCTTATTGGATTACTGCTGACATAGGATTTAATTTTAATGGCGGATGGAATGTTGAAAACTCTGCCCAAATTATGAATAACAAACAAGAATGGAATGCAATTCTTCCTTTTGATGTCAATACTTTGGGAGATTATATTTCCGGATTAAATCTGCCCGCTGGTTCAACTTATAAATTATTTTATACAAATGTATTTGATGGAACCGGGAAGAGAGTTCAGTATAATACTCCAAATAATTTAATTTCACCTGGCGGCGAATGGCATGTTGAAAAGCCTATTGCTGCTTTCCAGGATCAACTTCAAATTAAAAAACAAGTCGACCAGAATAACTATTCACTCGGCGTTTATTTTGCAAACTATTCTCAAACTAACCACTGGTATTTTACAGATATACTTATGGACGTAGAAGATAATCCGCATTTTTTAGATCTCGAAGTTTATAACGGTGCCGATACAATCTATTATACAAAAAACGGATTCAGAAATTACATGTCCAATTATGTAAATGGAACCGGTATGGCTACCATCTTTTCGGCTGTTGGAAGTGCAAGCTTGCAGTTGACAAATCAATTAAGAGCCGACCTGGGTGTTAGGTATGAATGGGATAACTTCAATCAAAGTTCGGAGAATACATCTTTTTATAAGTTAACAGCTAATCCAAATAACCGTTATGATAACGAACTTTGGGGAAACAACACATATACACATTTTAATGCAAGCCTGGACGACTGGGCCGCTTCTATCGGCTTGAATTATTCTCTCAGCGATGATTGGGCAATATATGCACAATCAAGCCGTGCATACAAAATGCCTGCTTTAGATGAATATCTAAATACACCACCCGGAAAAGCAAACTTGTTTCAAGACAGGCAGATTTTTTCTTATGAAGCCGGCGTAAAATATTCTACTGCAATGCTAAGTTTTACTCTGGATGCTTATAGTATGTATTTAAAAAATATTGTTAGTCAAGGTGCTGTCGTTGATCCTGTTACCGGAAGAACAATCTGGATTATTCAATCAAGTCCTGATAATCATTCTTACGGACTTGAAGCTGAAGTTTCTGCAACACCGGCAATTGGTTTTAATATACTTGCAAGCGGAACTCTGCTTAAAGCAGTTTACAGTTCTGGTGCCAGCTCAGATATTGGAAGCTTAATTAACGGTGTTCCGCCTTTCATCGGAAATCTTTCTGCAACTTATACATTCTCGGATTTCCAATTACTCGGAGACATTCATTACGTCGGCCAAAGATATGTTGATTATCATGTCGGTACTACTCTGCCGGCTTACACTTATTTTAATTTCGGATTGGCTTATAATATTCCAACTTCAGGCGTAACATTGAATGCCGACATATTAAATGCATTCCAATCAAAAGGACTTGAAGAAGGTAATCCTAGAAAAATATTGGTTGGCGGTCAATCAAGTTTATTCTTAGCTCGACCGATTCTACCAAGACGTTTTTCACTTTCAGCAACATATAGTTTTTAGGATTTAATTAACTCTGTACATGTCGGCGCCGGTTATCGCTCTCCAAACCGGCGTCGATTTTATTTTTGATTTCATACTGTATTCTTCTTTCTTAATTTGTGTTTAAAAAATACCAACCAAAGAACTAATTTGGAGTTAATGATGTACGCGAAATTTATAACTAAGATTGCAGCTTTATTAATATTATTAACTATAGTGATTAAAGCTCAAGATTCTTCATTTATTTTCACAACTCATTCACGTGAAAATTATTTTCCAACTTATATGGGAAATGGAATACTCAGTCTTTCATCTACTCCGCTTGGTTTAGAGCCGGCAGAATCTTTTATGGCCGGTGTTTATGATAAAGCAAAAAATGATATTTCGCGCATTGCAGTTCTTCCGGAATGGAATGAAATAAATATTAAGATTGGAAAAGAATGGTTGAATGATTCTTCTAATGGAATTTCCGTTTCAAATTATTCTCAGCAAATTGATATGCATTCCGGAGTTCTAACAACTTCTTACACAATTTCTTCGGGAGAAAAGTCTGCATCAATAAAAGTTGAATCTTTTGTAAGCAGAGATCAAAATAATATTGCTGCAATTAAACTTGAGATAACTCCATCATTTAATGGAAATATAGAGTTGAAGTTCCCGGTTAAGGAAAGAAAATATCCTGCTAGATTTGAATTAGGCGTATTAAAAACAATAAAAGGTTATTCAAATGATAAATGGCCGTACGTTTGGTATCCCGGATTTATAAAAGTTATTTCCTCAAACATAGATTCCCCAAATAATATTATTGATGTAGAAGGAAGTTCGGAAGAAAGAAGTACAAAAATATTTTTAGCAGAAAAGATCGTCTTGCAAGATGTGTTAGAAAATTCAAAACTTAAGAGCGATAAGTTTTCTAATGGTGCTGAGTTTAATCTTTCGTTTAATGCCAGATCAGGACAAACTTATTCATTTTATAAATTTATTTTAGCCGCAAAGGGAAACAAGAATTCAATTGATAAAAAAACTTTTGGAGAGTTTAAAAAATTTTCTTCACAGTCATTTTTGAATCTTCTTAATGCTAGTAAAAAAGCATGGGAACAAATTTGGAAAACCGATATAATTGTTGATGGAGACTTCAATCTTCAAAAAACAATTCACTCAATGGAATATTATATCTTAAGCAGCTGTAATAAAGATGCCGGCATCAGCATTCCACCAATGGGCATTGCTACTGCTGGATATTATGGACACATTTTTTGGGATGCGGATACATGGATGCTTCCTTCGCTTTTAGTAACGCATCCTGAGTTTGCAAAAAATATTGTTGAATACAGATATAAATTTCTAAATGCTGCAATTGCAAATGCAAAGAAGAATGGTTTCAAAGGCGCAATGTATCCGTGGGAAGGTGATGATCATGGCGAAGAATCGATACCGATGTTTGCAATTCAAAATGCAACAAATGAAATTCATGTTACCGCTGATGTTGCGTTAGGTCAGTGGCAGTATTTTCTTGCAACCGGCGATACTGCATGGTTGAAAAATTATGGCTGGAAAGTGATTGAGAAAGTTGCTGAATTTTGGACTAATAGAGTAAGCTATAATAAAGACAAAGACAGATACGAAGTTAAAAATGTTGTTTCAGTTGACGAAGGTTTGATCGGAATAAATAATGACGTTTATACAAACGCAGTTGCACAAAAAGCTTTAGAGATTGCAATATCAGCGGCAAAAGTTTTGAAGAAAAAATATAATAAAAGCTGGGAATCAATCGCTCAAAAAATGTTTATTCCTTTTGATGCTGAAAAAAAATATAATCCGACCTATGAAAATGCCCCAATTAAAAACCAGGGTTCGGTAGCTATTCTTTTGCAATATCCATTAGAGATGAAACAAGATCACGAAGTAATCAAAGACAATTTAAAATATGCAGTTGACGAAATGGAAAAGAGCGGCGGAGGAGTAATGATGGGTGTTACTTTTATGCCGATTGTCGCAGCTCAGCTTAATGACTATACACTTTTCAATAAACTAGTACCGCAAACCTACGAACATAATCTAAAGCCGCCTTACAACGTTATTACTGAAACTGCAAAAAATGTAAATTACAATTTCTTAACTGGTGCAGGCGGCTTTTTGCAGCAAGTTATATTTGGTTATACCGGATTAAGAATTACAGATGATGGATTAAATTCTTCGTTCAAACCAATGCTTCCAAACGGAGTAACAAAGCTTGAGCTGAGGAATTTTAAATATCGCGGGTCAGCTTATGATTTTATCATTCAAAATGGAAAATTAGAAAAGATTAAAATTAATTAGTTTTTAGTTTGAGACATAAGAATTTTTTATTTAGTATTTTATTTTCTGAATTATTTAAAGAATCTCTTCGAATCCGGTAACCTTTTGTATTCCATTTTTCCAATTGTATAAACATCCATCGGTTTCATTGCCTACAATAACATCTTTATTTCCGAATACATCTCCTTCAATTAAATGGATTCAATAGGATTGAATATGGAACAAGCGGAAAAAAATATCCAAAAGTTTTGGAATATATTTTTCGCTGGTGTTTTTCTAACTAAGATTTTTGACCCAATGCGTTATAATAGAAGAATTAAATTTTCAGTGCATTTATGTCAATTATATAGTAAGTTATAAATAAATAAAAAACTGAACCTGATAAATATTAAAAGAGGGAACACACTAATAAGAGGTAAAGTTATAAATTAAAAGTAATATTATTTGTATTATTATGTCAAAACTAGGAATAGCATTAGGCGGCGGCGGGGCACGAGGACTAGCTCATATCGGCGTACTTAAAGTACTTGATGAGGCAGAGATTAAAATTTCTGCAATCACCGGCTGCAGTATGGGTGCTGTTATCGGCGGGCTGTATGCTTACTTTCAAGAAGCAAAAAAAGTAGAAGACTTTATTTTAGAGGCAATAAAAGATCCAAGATTTGCAAAGCTTGATATAGAAACATTAAATGATAATAATAAAGCTATTACTAAAACTTACCTAGAAAAATTCAGTGAATATGTTAAAACAAGAATCCATGCTATAAATACTTTAGGCAAGTTATCATATTTCGATTCGGACATTACAGATGATATTTATAATGCAATTCCTGATGTTCAAATCGAAAGTCTAAATATTTCTTTCTCTGCAATTGCAACAGATCTAAATTCAGGTGAAGAAATAAATTTTACCAAAGGAAGTTTACGAAATATAGTTAAAGCCAGTTCTGCAATACCTGGAGTTTTTCCTCCGGTAAGCATCGATAATTATTTATTAGTTGATGGAAGTGCATCTGAAAGTGTTCCGGTAAGAAAAGTAAAAGAACTGGGTGCAGATAGAGTGCTGGCAATTGATGTAATCAAAAGTCTAAAAATATATAGACCAATAAATAATATACTTGATGTTTTGTATCGAACAGAAGATGTTACATCTTATCAGCTTTCCAAAATAAGATTAACTGAAGCTGATTTAATAATCAGCCCGCAAGTAAAAGAGCTATCCTGGGCTGATTTTGACGGCTCAAAGAAAATTATTGAATTAGGTGAAATTGCTGCAAAGGAAAATCTGGATCAGATTAAAAAGCTCATTAAGAAGAATGCATATTCTTTGAAAATAAATCGTTATATAAGGAAAATATTTTGAAACTTTTGTTGAAAATATATAATGCTAAACTTCTTCAGTTAAAACCGCAGGTATAAACACTTTCATAAAAAGCAAGAAATATTTTGAAGTAAAATTTCTCCCTCTAACTATGTAGAAACAATAAACAAATTGTTTTAATATTATTAAGCTGTTAAGGAAAAATATGAATAAGAAAATAATTATCGCTTTATCATTTGTTATTATCTTACTGATAATAAATGGATGCAATGCAAGCCGTAGTTCATCAAATGAATTAAAAGACTCTTCTTATTCAGTTTCAAAAAACCAGCCGGGTATTACAGGTGATACAATTTTAGTTTCAAACGATAAGAATCATTTTCTGTTGTTAAGAAAAATAAAAAATGGAAATGAGATTTGGATAGCAGCACACAGTACTGCACACAACATCAAAGTATTAACCCTGGATGCAGATGAAAATATAAATTCGGCAAGCTTGTCTCCCGACGGAAAATTAATAGCATTTGAGAGCGATAATATTGAAGGGCACAGTCCGCTTACAACTTCTCATGTTTGGGTAATGCAAATTGACGGAACAGACTTAAGAAAAATAACTCAGCCTGAGCCCAATCAAAGATTTTCTACATTCGATCCAAAATGGAATCCCGACGGCACTCTAACATTTAGAGGAATGAACTTAACCAGTTCCAGCGGATTAAAATATTTATACGATTATTATTCAAATAAAATAGAGGAATTAAAATCTAATGAATGATGGACTTACTATGATAAAAAATATATTTTACTATTCAATTATTATTGTTCTATTATTACTGATTGACAATACCAAAGCTCAAATAACTTTGAATTCTATTTCACCTGATTCATTAGTCGGAAATGTATATGGATCAGTAATAGACTCTTCAACTGGAAATCCAATTGCCGGTGCGCAAATTTATCTGTTCACTAATGCTTTGCAGAAAGGGATTTCTGCAAATTCAATCCAAACAAATGAAGGAAATTATATTCAGCCGGAATATTCATCTGCCGTTAAATACGGAACTTCTGATTCAAAGGGGATGTTCTTAATTAACAGCGTTCATACGCCGATGCCTTGTAAACCTTATACTATTATCGTTAAAGCATCAGGATATAATTTAGTAATTATTGATCAAGTGCCGGTACTTCCGGGTGCTGTTATGGCTTTGCAAGTAGATGCAGTTCTTTCTCATAGTCCAAATGCAAAGTATTATAATGGCAATATTAAAAATGGTCCGTTTAATTATAGAGATGAAATAATTGCAAAAGAGAAGCTGCAGAAAATATCACCTTCCAGTTCTCCAAATAAAATTACTGATACTCAATATTTAGTTTATGCTACAAGAGAAGGCTTAGTAGGAGGTACCTGCGCTAACGGGCATATCATTGTGGCAAATGATCATTTCGTTGCATTACCTTCATTTTTAGTTCTAAATAAAAATGATAAGACTTATGATTTTCAAGTTAAAGTTTCGTACGGAAACAAATCGGTAATAGCCCCGGTTTGGGATGTTGGCCCCTGGAATGTTAAAGATGATTATTGGAATCCGGATAGTTTACGTCAAATATATTCTACTCTTCATCATGGAGGACAAATAGGATTGGGTGAAGGTGTACCGGAATCTCAGGCAGCTTATTATTATAATTATAATCAAGACTGGAGCGGCGATTTCAATGGAAGCGGCAGTGATTATTATAAAATTAAACTTCCTGCGGGAATTGACTTAGCTGATGGAACATTCTGGAATGATTTATCTTTAACTGATAATTCATGGGTTCATGTAGATTATTTGTGGAGGCCGGGAGTAACATTAGGAGATTCTGTAACCGCAATTAATATTGTTCCGGTTACTTCAACAGTTGGAGGTTCAGTTATAGGAAATGAACAACCAAACGGCAAAGGAATTATTATTGATGGTCCGAAAGGCGCATACTATTCAAGCACTTATTATATCTGGTGGAAAATAAAATGGAATGATAATGTAACCGGCTGGTCCTTCGAGAAAAATCTTAAAAGAATTGATACAAGAAATGTTAATGTTACAATTCAAACTGTTCCGGCTGGATTAGGATTTTCAATGGATGGAACTGCATATACAGCGCCTTACACTTTTTCGTTCTTACCAGATTCGAGCCATACGCTTTCTACAATTGCTCAATCAGTTGGAAATATTAGATACAATTGGATTAGCTGGAGCGATAAAAGACAGAACCCTCACATAATATTTCCTTATAAAGATATTACCTATACTGCTAATTTTAATTTGCAGTATCTGCTAAAGATTAATTATAATCCGAGCGGAGGAGGGTATACTAGTTCAGCGCCAGTAAATTGGTATAATCCAAATACTAAAGTTTCAATAACTGCAGTTTCAAATAATGGATATGATTTTTCGGGATGGAGTGGTGATACAACTTATTCCGGTAATCCAATTACTATAACAGTTTGGAAACCATTTAATATTACAGCTAACTTTAGTCTTTCTACGGGAATAAAAGATGAGCTAAATAACGTTCCTAAAAATTATTCTCTTTCACAGAATTATCCGAATCCATTCAATCCTTCGACAGTAATTAATTATTCGCTGCCGGTTGATAGTAAGGTAAGATTGATAATTTATAATTTGTTGGGACAACAGATCTCAGAATTAGTAAATGAATCTGAAAGCTCTGGTTATCACTCAATTAAATTTAACGGAGAATATCTTTCTTCAGGAATTTACTTGTATAAAATTACCGCAGTATCATCAGATGGTAAAAAAGAATTCAGTGAAATGAAGAAGTTAATTTTAATGAAGTAGAAATGTTGATATTGAAAGTTAGTAGTAAATTATAAAACTGAAGAGCGCTGCATTAAATAATAATACAGCGCTCTTTAATTTTTAAAGATTGCAGCTGCGTAAATTTATTTTAATAATATTAGCTTTTTAGTATCTGTATAATTACCAGCCTGAATCCGGTAGAAATAAATTCCGCTTGCCAAATTATTTGCGTTAAATTCGATACTATGATTTCCTTGTGTTTCTTGTTCATTCGCAAGAGTAGAAACTTCCTTTCCGGATATATCAAATACTTTTAGACTAACAAAAGAATTTTGCGGCAGTGAATATCTTATCGCAGTAGATGGGTTAAAAGGATTCGGATAATTTTGTTGAAGTGTAAACTTTGTAATTGTCAGTTGAACTTCAATTGCATTGGAGTATTTGTAAGTGCCGTTGTTATCTATTTGCTTTATCCGGTAGCTGAACTTATTTCCGCCAACTGGATTTTCATCTACAAAAGAATATTGCTTAGGAGTTAAGCTTGTTTGATTTCCTTTAACAAATCCAACTTGTGTCCATCCTTCATCAGATTGATTTTTATTTACGCTTGGTTGAATATTGTCCAAGGATTTACGTTCTATTTCGAATCCATAATTATTTACTTCGGTGATTGTTTTCCAATATAACTCAACTATACCTTCATTAACAGAATAGTTGATAGAACTTAATTCAACCGGTAGGGGAGTAGATGTTTCAAATGCGCTTCTACCATGAGTAAAAGCAAATAATTGATTTGTTCCGGTTTGTCGGACTAATTCATCAACCGGGACATAAGCTGCCATGCCCGTGCTGGTGTTAACCCAATTTGTACCGCCGTTAGTTGATTGATACACACCGGTTTCTGTTCCGATATAAAGTACTTGAGAATTTAATGGATCAATAACGAGAGAATGAACCGGGACATCTGGAAGATCTCCTGAGACATCGCTCCATGTTGTCCCTTGATCAGTGGAATAATAAATATGGCGTGATGGGGTAATGCCGTCATTGTTATAACCTGAATAACAAGCATAAACGTGCTGCTTATTATTTAAGTCAACTACAACTCTTCTTACATAAGCGCCATTATTTCCAGTTGGAGTTATATCGGTCCAAGTTTCACCTGCAGGATTTCCGGTGATACTGCTGCACTTAAATATTTTACCGTCAGTTGTTCCGGCAAATCCTAAATAGGGAGAGGCGGAATTAACAATAGTAACAGCGCAAACATTATTTGATGCTGAAAGTACCACGCTTGAGTCTGTCCATGATGTTGCTTTGTTAAAGGTTACCCAAACTCTATTTGAGCCGGCAATTAAAATAGATGAATTCTGCGGATCTAAATCAAATGGGGAGATAAACAAACTTGCATTATTATCACCGGCGTCTGTTAGGCCAGTAGTACAAGTAAACCAAGTTGCACCGCCGTCTGTAGTTTTGCTCATCTGTAAATTTGTATATTCTTCATAAGCAATATTTGAATTAGATTGATCAATAGCAGCATAACCGCCATCACCGCCTACTACTTCACTCCATGTAGTGCCGGAAGTAAATAGCAGATGTCCATTATCTTGTGCACCGCCGTAAAATATATTACCGGTAGGATAAACAGCGCCGGCGTAAAATTGAGTAATATCCAAACCGTTGTTTAAGCTAGTCCAATTAGAACCGCCGTTAGTAGATTTATAAATACCTCCATCATCACCATCAAAAACAGTATTAGCAGTTCCTCGAATGAAGGCGAAAGCATGATGATCAGCGTGAATAACAGGATGGCCGTAATAAGAATCCCAATATGTTAATTGAGACCATGAAGCGCCTCCATTAGTTGATTTCATGTCGTCAACACCGCCAACGTAAATATTATTTGAGTTGTTTGGATCAACTGCAATAATATTTCCGTACCAGCCCTGAGTACCTAAATATGAGAGTCCACCTGTGGATGTAATTTTAGGCGGCTTAGTTAACACAGCCCATGTTGAACCTGCATCAGTTGACTTATATATTCCTTTTAATCCTGCATCTCCGCTGGCAGAATTATCAGTGGACTGGAAAACTGCATAAACAGTATTTGCCGAATTAGGATCTTGAGCCATTGCAATTCTATTGTAGCTAGAGGAAGGCAAGCCGCTTGTAATTTGATTCCATGTAGTTCCACCGTCTGTTGTCTTGTAGATACCTCCAAGAGTGGAGCCATTATTTTTAGTTGCAAATAATATATTTGAAGAGCTCATCGGAATTACATCGCATCCATTAAAATAATTTGATGAATAGGCAGTAGGATTTATATTTGTCCAGGTAGCGCCACCATCAGATGATTTATATAAACCTCCATTAATTGCATAAGTTCCAACTCCATCTTTATAATTATAATCTTTAGTAACGGCATAAATATTATTTGAAGGATCGATTGCAATTTTTAATACATTTCTAAAGCTGGAGATATTTGCACTGGTAGTGCTGGGAAGCAGAGTCCAGGTAGAACCGAAATCAGTAGACTTATAAATTCCGCCGCCATAAACAGCATCTACATTTCCCCATGCTTCACCTGTTCCGGCATAAACAGTATCACCGTTATTAGCCATAGTGCTAATTGCAATTGGGTTATAGTTGTCCATCTCAGGAGTCCACGATGTTCCTCCATTGGTAGACTTCCAAACTCCACCGGCAACTGAGCCAATAAGAATAGTATTTGAGTTGGAAGGTCTAACTAATATTGATCTTATTCTTCCTCCGATATTTCCAGGGCCGATAGAATTCCAGCTTGAAATAGTTGTAACATTATTAGGATCTTTTTTCATTAGGAATCTTTTAGAGTATTCTATAGCTCTTACTCGAGCTAATGGATCCAAATATTTATTTTTACCGGCTATCATATTGTACCGGTATTCATACGCAGCATAAGGATCATCATATACACCTTGAACAGGGGCCAAGGATGCTTCATTTAATATTTTATTCGAGGAATTATTAAGTCCCTGGAAATAAATGAAGCTGACCAGACAAGATAAAGAAGATAGTAAAATTATTTTTTTCATAATGACCCTATTTTTGTTTGTAGCTTAATATTTTCAAGTTTATAAATGAAATAATTCAATACGATAGTTCTAAATAAAATATGGTAAGCTAATCGACTTAGCTTAAAATACTTTTAACGATGGGAATTAATATTTTCTAGAATTCCGCTTTGAAGTAAATATATTTTTATTCTCAATTCTTTTAATCGAATTATAAGGAAAGTAAAAAATAATATCAATAAAAATTTTCTTTTTATTATGTTCTGTGATAATGATAATATATTTATCAAAAAATTTTAATGAATGATCATTAACCGGCAGTAATTTATTATGTTGTAACATGCTTAAGATAGATTATTGGTTCATGCAAGATAATAGATGTTATCCAATAAATTTTTCTGTAAGATGGATGTGCAATATTTAATGTAGAATTAAAATTTGTTACAGATTATTTCTTAGTTATTTTAAAAAGTAATCAATAATAAAAGTAAAATAAATTTCGGATTGAGAATGGAACTAAATATCAAATTAAAATATTTATTTATTATTGCACAGTTGATTTTTTGTCAGTCATTATCTAATGGACAGCTTGTATTCACTGGAATAGAAAAAGTTGAACAAAATCAAGTTTATGCCGAACAAAGAAATCAGGAGTGGTGCTGGGCATCCAGTATTCAATTCGTGCTAAATTATTATGGTGCGAAAGTATCGCAAGAAGATATTATCAAAAAATCATTTCATGTCTCTGATCCTTATGACAGCCTGCCCGATTGGCATTCTAATTTGCCTATGATAATTAAACGTTTGAACGGATGGTTCATTAAATGTAAAGGTAGAAAATATATTGTTAAGGCTAAGCTTGTAAGTGAAGTTCCTAAACCAATGTTATTGTATGATGAGTTAAAAAATATGAGGCCAGTAATATTAGTTTCAAAAGATAGTTTAAAATCTTTTTTACCTTTTATATGTACTGCAGTTGGTTTCTTGCCGGGATATTACGGGCCAGTAGTAAAACAAATAATGATAAGAAGTACTTATCCATTGTGTTCAACGGAAAATAAAGATAATCATTTGATATGGGATGTAGAAAGTTTACCTATGCGTGTTAAAGATTATTGTATTATTAGCGTGAAGAGGAGATAGGAGGGAATTTAAGATTAAGTTCAAGATCAAGTTTAAGTTCAAGATAAGTGCAAGTTCAAAAAATGAGTTGAAATAAATCATACAATAATTAATATTGCAGTAACTCGGCTTTGAAAGCTAATGCAATAATCTTGTTATACTATTCTACAACTTCAAATGCTACAGTTTATGCCTACACTCCAGCAAATGATTTTGCCAAGGTAATAGAATACTCATCATTAATTAAGTTTGGACTAATAAACACAACCGCTAGATAAATTATGCAGTTCTGATACTTATCTCTTAATTGTTTTTGAGTGTCGCTTAATTGCAGCACCAATTCAAACGAAGCTTCATTAACAATTGGAGATAGCTGCAGTGTTATATGGCTAAGCGTAAGATATTCTTCATTTCCTTTTTTGGGATTCTGAAATGCCATTACTGCAATCAGTATACCATCTTCAGGTACGATCTTACTAGACTGAATACAAAAATTAAGATTAAGAGTTTTAGTACTAAGTGAAAATTCACTTGGTATCAAAGCAATCTCATTGAACTGAGATATATTTGGAGTAATGATGCTGTATGTAGTTAATAAATTATAATCGATTGATTTGAGGTTGTTCTTAACAAGCTTATTAAAAGGTGTGGTCCCTTTTACTTTAGCATTATTCCAAATGCTTGAAAGCTCAGGAATTGAATTAATATATCTAGCAAATGTTATAGAAGTATCGGACCGGCCTTTATTAGATTTGCATGAATCATTTTTGTCTTTCTTTTCTTTTGCCGGCTTTTCTGAAATTAGAACCTTTCCTTTGTCGGAATGATAAACGAGAACTTTCCCTTTATCTTCAGAACTATTTAGAATTCCCTGGTAAATTTTTCCCATGACCAACTCCCTTTTGTGACTTTTAAACTTTGATTAAAATATAATTAAAAGAGTTGTAAAAAACGAATTCTATTTTTTGATTTCTTTTATGTGAAGTAGTATGATAATTCTTTTGGGGAAAATAATTGCATTTATAAACTTAATTTATAAATGTAAAATTAAAGTAGTAGTTTTTGTAAACGGGAGTATAAATTGAAAAATTACATATTCAAAATTGCTGTCCTTTCTTTTTTCCTTTCTACTAATATAAACGCACTGACTTTAATAAATTATTGTAACAAGTTTAAGACATTTGCATCGACTCCAATTTGGAAAGTTGGCTCACAATCTTTTGAAGTTGTTGAAACAAGAACGGGAATTGATGCCGGACTTTTCTTAAACTGGAGCTTGACTAATAAAATATTCTTGCTCACTGAAATACATTATATCCAGAAGGGACTGCGATTTAATGAGCCCGTTGTTAGTTCTCCTCAAAGCGGCAATGGAGTTGACGCTTATGTTGAATCTATTAATCCGAATATAAAATATTTATCTTTTCCAGTGAACATAAAGTATGATTTGATTTCATCTGAAGTAGTACCATATAATCGGCGGTTTGATTGTTGATTTTGTATTATTTAAAAAGTGAAATAAATAATCCGCGCTGGTTGTATAATAGTGTTAATAATATTGGCTATGGTGGAAGCATTGGATTTGGTGTCGAAACAAAATTATCGGAACCGGATTTGGAATTAAATATTGTCTAAGTTTTGTAAAAGTAGATTCTTCTCCGATGGCTGAAATTACAAACCGATCAATAAAAATTAAATTCGTCTTATACAGATTAAACAACACTTTGTCTTACACCATAAACCAACAGCTTACCAAAAGCGAATAATATATTTCCATATTAAGATTTTAAAGTGTTTAAGTAATCGTCATAATAATATAATGGGGAAGTCAAACATAGCAGTTCTGTTCAATCCAGTCTGGTTATAAATATTTTTAATAATTGTTAGCGTTGTAATTAAGTCATATGGACTAGGTTACCAATCTTCGGAAGGTTAACTAGTTAGCTGATACGTGCTATTGTTCTTATTGGATAAAAATCTACCATGAAGGTAAAAATGCAAAGCTAATATCACTTGTTTTACTTCTAAATTATTTTCAAAGATCATGCAACAAGAATGGGATTAAGAAAAATGTACTTTGGGTTTTTAATACAAAAAATTACAGTTATTCATTAGGATACTGTAAAATAGATAACTCTCTAAAAAAATTTTAGAGAGCAGCGTATAACAAAATATAAGGAGTAATCTTATGAAAACAATTTATAGTGTTGTTATGCTTATAGCATTTATCGGTCTGTTAATAATCGGATGTTCCGATAAATCGAATTCACCGGTGGAATCCTCTGCTACTAATTATAATACTGTTTCTTTACAAAAGGGATCCGCTGGATCAGGCGCTTGGGTAATCAGATATGAATCTAATACGGCTTTTTGGTTCAATGATCCAGAATCTGAACTAGTACTAACGCTTGGCGTCAACGACATTTCTAGCTTATGCAGCGGAGCAGGGGGATTGGATATGTTTGCGTTTAAAGATATCTATCTCCCCAATGCCGATTCGAATCTAAGAAGAATTGTAGAGCAAATGAAAGGTAAAGATATCACCGCAATGATCTGGCAGCCCGACCCGTGGCCTTCCTCATTTACTAGTTTCTGTAATTTTTATAATAATTTTGGACCCGCAATGGCCACTGGAACTGTTAATTTTATCTATACAGATAATGATGTTTATGCCTGGGCTCAGGACAACAAAAATTCCAATGCCTTTGGTTACAAGGCAAACGGAACTCTTATGAGCCAGGATGGCCAAGTATATAAGCTCAATTTTGTTTATAGAGGAGTATGGGATGGTGTGGATCTTGCAACATATAAGGAAACATTTAAAATACAGCTAACTGTAACCGGTAAAAAATAATTTGCCCATATGTTAAGCTTGAAAATATTATAAGAGGCTGTCCCCAAAAACAAAATGTTATTTCGAAGGAGAGTAACGATTGAGAAATCTGTTTAAGTTATAAGATTTCTTCCTCCGGTCGAAATGACAATGCTATTTTCCGGACAGCCTCTTGAAATTAGTATCAGCGAAAATTTATTAATACAAAAATAAATTGATTGAGCTTTTATATTTTATAAAGATTGTTAATTGATGCATTAAAAATTTTAGAGAATGGCTTAAAAAAATTTAAGGGATATGATTATGAAAAATTTTTCACTATACTAATATTGATTTTGATGCTTTTGATTTGCAACTTATTAATCTCATCCATAGATTTCGCCGAAAATTTAGAAATTATGTCCGCGAATGGTTGAATGGATAAAATTCAGTTAAAGTTAAATAATTTATTTCCTTGGCTTTCAATAAGAAGCAAACTGATAATTGCTTTTGTCGGCTTATCTATCCTTCCAATAATTTTAATCGGGATTTACGGAATAATCTCAAACACTAAATCGATGAAGGCAACTGCAATTCAGAATTTAGGCCACGACCTTTCACTAATTCAAGAAAATACCGCAAACCTAATGGCAAGCATTGAGCGGGATTTAATGTTGATTAGAAATATTTATATGGATAATCAGATTCGTGAAGCAATGATTAAGGAATCATATTCGTCCGAAGGAAAGGACATAAAACTTTTAGACGACGAGCTTTTAACATTTGCTGAAACTCGAAAAATTTATTTTCAATTGAGAATTGTAGATAACGAAGGGAATGAAATTTCTCGGATAGAAACAAACAACCTGCATGAATCGAACAGAACTTACAGCATAGTCCCTGCCAATGAATTAAGACACAGCCCGCAGGTCTATTATTTATTAATGATTAAAAATTTATCCGAAAATCAAATTGCTTTAGCACCGGCGGAATTGCTCGATTCAAATAATAAGCTCGTGCCGGTTATAAGCTTTGCCATGCCGCTATTTTCAAAGGGCAAAAAGATCGGAATCTTAATTGCAGATGTTTTTGTAAAAAATCTTTTTCGAACTCTTCAGACTTATAAAAGTTTAAACCGCGATGAGAAGGTGATTCTTGTTGGAGGCGACGGGCATTATCTTTATCATTCACAGAAAAAGAAAAGCTGGAATAAGCTGCTTGCCGGTAAAGATAAATTTAATTTGCAGCATGATTATCCTGAGAATATTGTAAATCAAATTCTATCAAATCAAAATTCTGTAATTACAAACGGAAGCGAAGATATGATTTCACACGAACCGCTTTTCTATGGATATTCATCAGTTTACCACACAAGCTTTGAACATAATCTTACATTACCGCTTTTTCTATATGTTGCAATTCCAAAATCAATTATAATGAATCCTGTACATTCCTATGAATTAACATTTGCAGGTATACTTATAGTTTTTCTAATGATATCTTTTGGATTGAGCTTATTAGCTACCAGACATTTTACAACATCAATAGCTCAGCTGACAGAAGGTGCAGAAACAATAACAAAAGGAAATTATAAATATCGAGTTGAAGTTAACACGCGTGATGAAATTGAAAAACTTGCAGAGCAATTTAATTTGATGGCGCAGTCTTTATATGATCACGAAAATGAAATTCAGCAGTATAAAAGCCATCTGGAAGAAATGGTTAGTTCACGGACTAATGAGCTTTTTGCAGAAAAGTCTAAGCTGCAAGCAATACTTGATAATGTTCCAAGCGCATTTTTATTGCTGGATAAAGACTTAAAGATTCAAACCGCAAGCGCCGCGTTCAATGGAATTACTGGTTACAATATTGAAGATGTAAAAGGTGAAACTTGCAGCAGGATATTCGGCAATAATGGATTCTGCACTGATTGTATTTGCCATGATGCAATTTCAAAAAATAAAATTGAAAGCTGTATAAATTGTAAAGTCGATGAAAAGCAGCAAGAGAAATATATTGAACATGTAGCAATACCGATGAGAAATAATGGGGAAGTGATAGCGGTATTAGCTGTCATTACAGATATTACAAAAAGGAAGCAGCTTGAAAATGTTTTAGTAAAAACAGAAAAGCTTGCAGCAACAGGAGAGATTGCCGCATTTGTTGCACATGAATTCCGCAACTCACTTACATCAATAAAAATGATACTGCAGCTGCTTGCTGAATCAATTCATATAACAAGATCGGAAAAAAAATCAGTTACAGTTGCGCTTAATTCAACCGGTGAAATGGAAGAGACAGTTACAAAGCTGCTTAATTATGCTTACCCGGCGCTAATGAATTTCCAGTCGGAAAATATAGATAAGATATTAAATGAAAGCCTTTCATTTGTTCAGCTTCGTTTTAGAAAATCAAGGATAACAGTTAGAAAAGAAATTGAATCATCAATTCCATCGTTACTTTTAGATGTTGCGCATTTGAAGGAAGCAATCATAAATGTTCTGCTGAATGCTGTTCAATCGATAGATGAAAAAAATAATTCATTGGAAAGTTCGGAACTAGCAAACGCGGCTAATGAGATTTATATATCTGTTAAAAAAATAATTCTTAAAAAAACTCTTCATGATTATAAATTGGAATCGGCGGCCGGTTACACAAATATTGAAGATGAAGACAGAAGCAGGTATGAAATTAATTTGACTAAAGGAACCGAGTGTATCCGTTTGCAGATTACAGATACCGGTTCCGGGATAGAATCTAATAATATTGCAAGAATTTTTGATCCGTTTTTCACTACGAAAACAAACGGAACAGGATTAGGTTTACCAATGGTTAAGAGAACTGTAAATGCGCACCGGGGAATTGTAATTGTTGAAAGCAAACAAGGAATCGGAACAACATTCAGCATCTTTATTCCTTTGAATATTGATGGCTATACATTTCCGGAACATATCTAAAATAAATTTTGAAGGATTACATTGAGCGATATAAATAGAACAAAAGGAAAAATTCTTGTAGTTGATGACGATCCTAAAATAGTTTTTGCTTTCCTTGAAGTTTTAAAGAAAGACGGATATGCTGCCATTACAGCAGGCGACGGCGAGGAAGCATTAAGGACAGCAAGCTTGGGAAATATTGATTTAATCTTTATGGATATTTCTCTGCCCAAGATTGACGGGCTGGAAGTGCTGAAGAAATTTAAAGAGCAAGGAATTACCATTCCAACTATTATCATTACCGGCTACGGCATTATGCAGAATGCAATCAAAGCTATGCAGCTTGGCGCATTCGATTATCTCACCAAGCCTCTTGACATAAATAAAATTAGAGAGCTTACAAAAAAGGCATTAGCAAAATCGATTCCTTCAGACACCGGCGAAAGCAGTTCATCATTTAACGCTGATGTAGTAGATAGATATGAAATAATCGGCCGCTGCGCCCAGATGCAGGAAATTTATAAGCTCATCGGAATGGTTTCTACAACTCCGAATACAGTATCAGTTTTAATTACCGGTGAAAGCGGTACGGGAAAAGAATTAGTTGCGAGAGCCATTCACGGCAGCACTTCGGGGACAGGCCATCCTTTTATTGGAATCAATTGTTCCGCAGTTCCGGATAATCTTCTTGAATCGGAATTATTCGGATTTGAGAAAGGAGCTTTTACCGGCGCCGCTGAACGTAAGCTTGGTAAGTTTGAACTTGCACAGAACGGAACAATTTTTCTTGATGAGATAGGAAATCTTTTGCCGAACTTGCAGCAAAAGTTATTGCGGGTTCTGCAGGAAAGAGAATTTGAAAGAGTCGGAGGTGATGTTCCCATAAAAGTCCAGGCGAGATTTATTGCCGCAACGAACAAAGACCTTGAATCGGAAATCAAGAATGGAAATTTCAGAGAAGATTTATTTTTTAGATTGAACGTTGTGTCAATTCATCTTCCCCCGTTAAGGGAACGTTCTGAAGATATTCCTCTTCTTTCAAATTATTTTTTAGGAAAATATAACGAGCATCTTAAGAAAAGTGTTAAAGGATTTTCCAACCAAGCGCAGTCATTATTAAGCTCTTATCAATTCCCAGGAAATGTAAGAGAATTAGAAAATATAGTTGAGAGAGCGGTTATGCTTACGCGTGGAGATGAAATAACAAGTGACCTTCTAGAAAATATGCTAAGTCTTAATCCTGCTGTTAAAGCGCCGGTCCTTCCCATTAACGGTACAACATTCAAGCAGTCACGCGATTACGTAATGAACTTGTTTGAAAAGCAGTTTGTCGAAAGCAAGCTTGCCGCACTTCACGGCAACGTAACTTCTGCCGCAAATGCATCCGGAATGACGAGACAAAACTTCCAGCGCATGATGAAAAAATACAATATTAAAGCGGAGGATTTTAAGTAAGAGTCATTCGTCAATAGTCATTGGTCATTTGAGCTGCGCTCGTCATTCAATTGTGGAAGCAAATCAGATTTGGAATTATCATCTAAAAATATTTATTCAAACTCAAGTTGACCACTTCAATTTTAATGGGCTAAAGCCCGTATAGATTTTAGGGGTTTTCGTATTCCCAGGCCTGAAGGCCTGGGCAATTAGCCACGTCCTTTAGGGCGTGGACAATGAAAACAATCAATATTCATAGGGGTTTTAACCCCTTACTACAAAGCGGTCAACTTGAGTAATCAAAATTATTAATTAGCTCCTTTCCTTGATTCATTTTGTCCATTAGGACGTACAAATATTCCTATTAGTATTAACAAAGCTGTAAGAAAACTTAATACTGACGGGAGAGGAAAGAAATATAAAAAGTCAATAACGCCCAGGAACAAATACAATAGAAATACCGGGAACAATATTTTTATAATTAAACTTCTTTGAGAATTTATATATGCAGAGGAAATCCATAACAAGATAATTACCAAGCAGTGAAATCCGAAAATAATTAAGCTATTTCCATTGTAATAATCTGCCATGCTCTTTGTAGTTCCCATAAAAGGGGCGCTTATATCTTTCATTGATTGTACAACTGTTTTCATTTGATTGTCTACAGGTTTATCCCACATTATATATCCAATAGTATGGCCTATTAGCAGCAATAAGACAAGAAACGCTGCAATTCTAACTAAAATTTTTGATTGCATATACTTTCTCCAAAATTCTTTTTTTAAGAATCGATATTATGAATATTAAAATAAAATGTATCCGATTCAATTTTCTCATAATTATTTAACCGCTCCGTTTTAGAATACAGCAATAAATGGCAGAACAAAGTTAATAATTACATAAATGCCAAAAGAGTTTACCGGGTAACAGCCGGGCTGTCGCCTTGAGGGGTGATGTGCGTTTTTACTTTTGCTGAATCTCTTTAAGTTGTTCTGCAAAGCCTTTAATATTTGTTACTTTAACCTTTGGGAAATCTATTTCTTTTAATATTTGAAAATGTTTATCGTTTGTTACTAAAAGGTGGGAATTTGAATTTATAGCGCAGTCAACAAATTTATTATCATCAATATTTTCTTTGATAAGATTCCATCTGTAGTATATTGATATTTTAAAAACATTTGGTAAGATAAGAAGTGCTTTGATAACATCACGAGCAATGAATAAATCGTATTTTTGCAAAATTATTTCTTCATATTCCATCAATATTTCATTTGTAATAAATAAGTCGTATTCCTTTGCAAGCAGCTTTTCATATATCCAATGATGTTCAGACCTTGATGAAATTGATACGAGCAAAACATTTGTATCAAGAACAACTTTAAGTCTATTCTTCATTCAACCATTCATCCATTGTTTCATTGGAATATTTTTTATCATCCCAAATCTTGTCCGCTTCTTTAGCAGCTTTATGGGCATAATATCTGCCTAAAACTGTTTTGAGCTCTTCCAATTCATTAGGTGAAAGATTTGTAGAATAAAGCTTAAGTAATTCTTCTTGCACATTACTCAATGGTTGCGATAACATAGCTATTTCTTTCTCCGTATTTATTATTTCTAATTGCTAAAATAACGACAAAAATAAACGATTTCAATAATCATTGTTAGCACATGACAGCGTGGCTTTTCACCCTTCCCACCGAGCAGTGATGCCCAACTGAAAAGCTGCAGCCAATAATTTTAAAAACATTTATTTAACTGAATCGAAGGAAGCTGTCGCGGCCACGGATTATACTTTTGCTCTCACCTTTTTTAATAATTTCCTTTGTTGCTCACGTAACTCCCGTGTCTGAATTCTCCAATATTCTAATTCTTCTTCTCTTGATAATTTCGATATTCTTTTTTGAATAATTCTAGCAGCTCGATGTTTCATCTCAACGCAATCAAATTTTTTATTCATAACTAATCACCTCCAATGGGGAATTTATAATGCTTCATCGGAAACATCCATTATCTTTGTAAGCGGGAGTATCTCAGCATAAAAATCTTGGACTTGTTTAGGCGCTAATGATATTTCATTTTGCACTATTGGAGAAATGAATACTTCAAAAAAATTTAATTTTACTTGCTCAAAGAATAATAAACTTGCTTTTTTAAATTCATCGTCAAAGACTCCACCGAAGACTGAAGTATCCACATAAACTCTAATATTCTTCATATTAATTTTTCCTCAATTACACCTTTAATGTAAGAAAAAGTGAATTCAATTACAGCAACTGCCAAAGGTACAACAGCATTGCTTTTCACCCGGAGTTTATCCCGCTATGCGGGACCCCGAACAACGATGCCCAACTGAAAAGCTACTACCAATAATTTTAAAAACATTTGTTTAACCGAACCGTTTTCCAAAGCAACATTAAACGGAAGAATAAAGCCAATAATTATATTAGTGTCGAATGCGAAAAAAGCAGTCAGCTTGAACCGTTTGTTTTGTAACGAGTGAACTACTCCTTTTCAAACACCAATACCCAGTCAATATCAATTATGCCTCCTCTGCCTTTTCTATCAAATCTCATATATCGATTTTTTATTTGATAGCCCCATCTATTGATGAGAGTAAAACCATTTCTTTTTCCAATGTCAACAAGATAGTTAGACGTATTAAAGAAAATATTACTAACAGAACTATCGCCTACTACCATAATATACTTATTTCCTCTTTTCAACAAAGAACCCATGTTTATGAAATGATTTTCCATATCAAGGAAATATTTATAGGTTAAAAATGAGTGTTTATGGCCATTTTTTGTATCTGATTTAAATACTGAAATAAGTTTATCGTCAAGATGTGGAATGGATAGATATGTTGTTAAAGGATTGAAATCTGCATAATCTTTTTTATGGAAATGCTTTGAGCCAATGTAAAGCTTTTTTTTTGTGTTTTGTAATGTTTGAGTTTGTAACTCGAAAAGGTCGCCAATCCAGAATAGTTCAACCATCTGATTATAAATATAGTCTATAGCTTTTATATATGGAGGTGATGTTATAACCAAATCGATTTTATGATTGTAGGAGAATTCCTTGAAATTTATTGTACTGTTTGTATTGAAAATAATGCTGTTATTATTTTTGCTTACTATCTTGCTAAATTCTTCTATTCTTGTTTTAAAATAAGTAAGTTGTTTGAAGAATAAAGAATTAACTTCTTCAGGTGTCTTGGGCTTTGTATGTGACACATAAGTTTTCTGCGACTCGTTGTCTGCTTTGGACACTCTTCTAATAATTGATGAAAAACATATTAACAGGAAATCTTTTATATCCATTACAGATTTACTCTTGCCAAATACTGTTGTCGTTTCATCAATACGTGATCGTATGTTTGATAATTTTGTAATAGTTTCAGTTGTAAACCAATGCTCAATATTACTTGTTGCTGGTGTGAATTTACATTTGGTAGATTTTGAAACAGATTCACTTAACCAACTGATGATATTTTCTAACTTTCTTAAGTTCAACGGAGTAGTTTTTACTTTTGAAATGAGACAGGAAAGTGGATCGATGTCAATGCCAATAGAATTATTCTTTGAAATCATTGATTCTACTAAAGTGGTTCCGGAACCACAAAAAGGATCTAGAATAGTTCCACCACCTTTTGGAAGATATTTATTTATGCCCCAATTTGGTATTAGAGGAATAAACTTTGAATGATGTTTAATGTCTTGCATTTATAAGTTTAATGGACCGATTTAACTGGAAAACGAGAATGGCTTGAATTCCCTTTGGAGTTAGAAAAAGATGATTGTCAATTTTCTGGATAAAACCCAATTCTTCAGCATAGTTTGCAAAATGATAAGTCCCAGTTTGTTGAGCTCTTGGTTTTGCCCAAGTCTTATCTTTTCCTAATGATCGAATAAAGAAGTCTTGAAAGATTTCGTACTTTATTGGGTATTCCGCTTTCGATAATATAAAAACAGTATCAACAACAGACATTATGCTGAATGTAATTTGAGAAAAAAATGGATTATCCTTTACAAAATCAGATATCAATTCAAATTGTTCTGCACTAAATCTTTCTTCAGCCCTGAAATCATCTTTTGCTAATACTTCTTTTCCCAATTTCGTTAAAGAATATACTTTTTTATTCTTTTCAAGTAATCCCATCAAAATGGCTACAGCTAAACGATTAGTTATAGTTTTGATTGATCTGTTTTCAATTTGACAAATATCATAAATCTTAGCACCCTTGACTAGCAATGCTAAAGTGTTTTTCAATAAATACAATCTTGTAACTCCCCAATTACCAGGTTGGATTTTTAAGAATGCAGAAAGTTCGCGGAAATTTTGATAGTATTGGGAAAGTATTTCTTCAATGTTAAATTTAATAAGTTTAATTTCTTCTTTCTCGCATGCAATAAAATGTTCTTTACGTGCATCAGTAACAAGAATAATCTTATTGATTTTTGTTTTGATTAATTTTGATTGAGATTGAAGTTCTGAAAGTTCCTTGTGATAATCGTTTATCTGTTCTATGATGTCGGTGTAAAAAGGAACAGCTTTTAACTCTATAAGCAAAAGTTCATTCTGATGTAAATAGAGTAAATCAAGAATTTTTCTACTCTCAAATTTCTTTTGTCTTGCAATAGGGCTTAAATCACTTTGATTAACTGAGAGTATGGAAGCCAATATTGATTTATCAGCAGAGAAAATATCTTCAATTACTTTTTCAGTAATAATTGATGTACTCATATTTTTCCTTTTGAGATTAGCTTAACTTTTGAGTTAGCTTTTAATATTATCGAATATTCAAATTGATAAAGCAAATTATTCTTTAATGTTTCCTCAATATCAATATTTGATTTTCTTGTTTTTACTTTTATCAAGTAAGGCTGACCTTCATATTCTGCTCCTTCAAGAATTCCTTTAATATTTTCAACATCCTCTTCATTTGCGAAGTAAAAAACACTTAATCTATTCATTTTAAAGTCATTTCCATTTTTAAGATAGATAATTTTTAATAGAATTATTTCCTCTGGAATATTTCCTAATCCGAAAGGGAAATTTTCATTCATTAAGTTATACAAATAATTATCAGCACCAATCACATTGTATTCTGAAGTAAGCTTTTTTAAGTTATTATATTCATTATTTTTTAATCTAGTAATCATCATTATTTATAAAGTTAATACTAATTTTTAATCAATCAGAATTTGCAGTTCAGCTATTGTTATTAAATTATTGATTTCAAGATTGTTCAGAAAGAACCTTAGTGGCATATCATCTTCAGAGGGGTTCAGACTGAATTGCCTATTAGAGTTATTAAAAGCATAAATTGCAAGAGAAAGGCATAAAGTTAATCTGTAGATTTTATCTGCTGCAGTATAGTTGCCGATAGTATATAAGTCATTCCATAAACTACCCATTCTTGTCCAGACTAATGGGCAAGTATTACCGTCTTGCACAAATCCATATCTAATCATTGCACGGATTTTAGTTTGCATTGTCGATGGCTGTATATTTGCAACATTCGCAAAATCATACATCCTTTGATTGTATAATCTTCCACCTGACCATCCAAAACCAACATATTCCAATTTTTGACTTTCTAATACTAGTAGACGAACTGCTAGTAATTCATCTAAATTTGAACTGCTTCTCGAATGAAACCAATCACCATTAATATTTGCCATAAGTTTTCCAATATTGTTTTGAAAAATACGAAAATGTTAAGATGTTTATTAAATTATTGATTACGTATAATATTATTTAACCCCTTCACTTGTTCTTTCTTTTGGAGTGTTAGCCCGAAAGTATATTCCGTCTAAAAAGTTCCATTTCCTTTCTATCTAATATTCTTATTAAAGTTTCTTCCAATTTTTAATTTTTCATTTTGAATTGCCTTTGTAAGCCTGCCCTAATCATCCCTGTGCATGTGTCTAAGTATAAAATCAAACTTTTGCCGGTTTAACTTAAGGAATTTATTTATGGATGTAAATAGGGGATAGAGGTATAAAGGTATAGGGGGAAGAAGCATAATGAATATTTCACATTTTACTTTTTCCCATATACCCTATACCCATATACCTTATACCCTTACTACGGTGCAGGAGGCGCCGGCGGAGTATCAGTCCCGCCGTTGCCGCCTTTAGTACCAAGAGTAAAAAGCTTCTTCATTGCCGGATCGTTTTTAAATATTTTCTTTCCGGCTTCCATGATGTCGTTCCCCGCCGTATAGAGATCATTGTAAATCCCTATGCGTTCTTCCGTCGATAAAGAGCGCTTGTCTTTTGTATCTTCCTGTGCAGAGTTGGAGTTCAAAATCTTGTTGTATAAAGTTGCCGAGAGCTCAATCTTAGCGGCAGGATATTTCTGCGCAGTAAGCTCTGCCTGGTATTTAAGACTTGTAGCGGAGAAGTCCTTCATAAAAAGAATCATCTCCGGCTGTTTACGCCTTATGGAGACTATCCTGTTATATCCGAATTCGTCATGGACAGCCTGGTTATCCGGGAAGGCTTTTTTAACAAATCTTTCCGTGTACATTACGTGGTCATAGCACTTATCCATGTTATCCTGGACGGTTGCCGTGGTGCCTTTCTGCGAAGCTTTAACCGTATCGTCCGACGGTATATCCTCAGCCTTCTGAAGCTTAGCCGCAAAATCCTCTTCGAACGTGTCGTCAAAGTTTGCGTCGTACTCAACAAACTTTGCCTTGTTGTCATGGAACGCAGTTTTTACCGACCTCATTATCTCCAGCAGACGCGCGTCGCTGAAATGATACAAGCGCATTATTGCGTTTTTTATTCTAGCTGCCATATCTTCCTCCTTTGGGTTTGTTTGTGAATATTAGTAACTACGTTTATTTTCAAGGAATTACATAAAATGTTCATTAATCACACATGGATGTTAGTTGAAGTCTGAAACTAGTTCGAAGATCTTTGCAACACGTTCGTTGAAGTCTGCAGCTAGTTCGAAGACCTTTGCAGCATGTTCGTTGAAGCCTGTAACTAGTTCGAAGACCTTTGCAACACGTTCGTTGAAGCCTGTAACTAGTTCGAAGACCTTTGCAACACGTTCGTTGAAGCCTGTAACTAGTTCAAAGACCTTTGCAACACGTTCGTTGAAGTCTGCAGCTCGTTCGAAGACATTACTCAGTCGTTCGAAGATATTTATTGATAATTCGATCATATTTAAACTGCCGTAAAAATGAAGCTTACCCTTTTAATTTACTTAATTGGGATTTTTCGAAAGGAAACTAACCGTTTAGCGGATATATCCCAAATCAAAAAGCGAACTAAGCTGAAATTTTTTCTTGACGGCGGCGGGAGTTATTGTCTTTGTCGTTTCCGTGAAAACACATAAGCGTCAACCTAACGTGCAGGAAATTTGGAAACGTTTCAATTTCCCCGACAGGGGAAAAATATTTTAGCCGTGGGTAACTCCCACTGATAAAATACAACATAAACAGGTCCTACTCTGAAAGAGTAGAATAATAAGATGCCGTATTTATTTCACTCTTTCAGAGTTGGTAATCTACCGGTTAATCTATTATGCTGGGGTGTTACCCCGGTCTGGTTTATCTGACCCCTGGCGGGGTCAAAAGATTGTGGATAAAAGAATTATGACGAATTTTAGCAAAATAAAGTTGACGCTTATACGTGAAACCTGTCCTCACGAAAGCAATGTCCTTAAGTTAAGAAACATATAATTATGTATTGTATGGAATGATCTTTCTTCGTTTGATAGTAGTAATTGCATAACAATATTTCTAAATGATTCAAAATATTTTACCCACCCCTCGCCCCTCCGTTGGAGGGGACAACTTTCCTTTTTGTTTGTTGTTCTGTCTAACTTAATGGCATTGCTCCACCGGAGGGGATAGGGATGGTTCCCCCCTATCGTTGGAGGGGCGGGGGTGGGTAGTACCTATAAATGTTGTTGATGAATAAGCTCTCTCTATCTTCTCCATCTCTTTCCAAACAATTCCATCGGAGTTTTATTCATCATCATCGTACGTGCTTCGGTAGGGGAGATGTTCA
>JAMCWE010000254.1 GCA_023475265.1 Bacteroidota bacterium | reverse complement strand
CCAACTTTGTGGAAATTACCGTTTTTATCAACTGAATCTTTTAGTAAATTTCTAATAATCATATAAATTTTATCGAAAGTTTTTTTAATGTTGTGCATTGTAAGTTCCTAGTTGTTGTAAGTGATTTTGCAACCATCTTTAAACAACTTTTAAGCCAACTTCTTTGCACAACTGTTTTTAGTTTCGAACAACGGGTTTTAAAAGTATAAGTTCCTTTCTGAAAGTTACCGACAGCACTATTCTTCAAATAAATTATATTTATTTTTTTTACAAACGATTTAGATTAAAATAATTTTAATAACTTAATCTTTGCTCAGAGCAAATGAAATTAAATAAAAAAATAATAACTCACTTTTCTATTGTTATTATTTTCGTCCCATTCTTTAGTTTGGTAAAAGCACAGGACACCAGCAAAATCCGCTATGTAACATTACCCGGCAGCAAGCTTTGGTTTGAAGGAACTTCGAATATTGACGAGTTCACTTGTTCCACTCATCAAGTAAACGGTTTTGCTGAAATTTTCAATGATCAGAAATTAAATCCGGGCACATTAAAGAAGGATAAAGTTGTTGTTACTGTTTTGGTTCATACCTTAGACTGCGGAAAAGACATGATGAATGAAGATATGTACAATGCAATGAAGGCGGATAAATTCCCGGATATTAAATATGAATTAATCGAAGCTCATCTTTCATCCAGGCCTGATTCAACAAATTGGTTCTCAATGCAAACTCACGGAACATTATATATTGCCGGAGAAAAAAATGTTGTTGATATAAAATTCAAAGTTGAAAAACTTCATAACGGTAATTTTAGATTGCTTGGCGGTATCCCTCTATCAATGCTTGATTATGGGATTGTTCCTCCTACACATTTCTTCGGGCTTATACGCGCAAATAAAAATTTAATTGTTCGTTTCGATTTATTAGCAGGGCGCGAAAACAATGTTGCTAAAGCTGCTCAACAAAATACTTTAATCGGGAAATGAGATTCTTTTTCTAACTTTTGTCTTCAATTTATTCTCTTCCTTTTGTAGATCATATTTTTTTGTCGGAAATATTCTAATCATATGAAATTGCTTGTTGTTCTTGAATTGTATAATTCAATTTCAATTTTGTTATTGTCCTTTTGAATTGCTCGAAATGAATTTTAAGGAATATTATTATTTATCATCGAAATACTGAACTAGGTTTTCAATTTTTTAAGACTATTTCGAAATTTGTAGATTGCTTACAGCATTTCTCTGAACATTTTCCAAATAATTTTAATGCCTTTTTGTACAGAAAAGTCACAGAAAAAGCTGGAAAAAGATTAGCGGAAAACAGGAAAAGTATTCGCAAACATTGGAAAAGCATCAGCGGAGAGTGGAAAGGAATCTGAGGAATCTGGAAAAAGATCAGCGGAAGGCGGAAAGACATCAGCAAAACTTGGAAAGAGATGAATGGAAGCTGGAAAAATATCAAAAAAAGCTGGAAAAGAGGAAAATATGTGAGGAGCTATCACAAATAAAGAAAATAACTAAAAAAAGAAGTTTTAATGAGATTCTAAATATCTGACGACCAAATGGGATTAAGTAAGTCACATTACACAGAAGTTTAATTTTTGATAGCCCGGAGCTTCGCAAGAAGCTGTGTGAAAATTCAAATGACTTAAATAACGGAATTATATACCATATTATTATTTATTCTTTAGAAACTAATTTTCACACAGCCTATCAACTAAGGTGTTATTAGAACTTCTTAAAAAGGATCCAAATATTCTTAATTATCGTATTGAATCATCTGTGCATGGAAAACAAGCTTAACAAGCTCAATCAATTTATTGATTATCTTTTTCTAAATTCTTTAATAATTCTCTGTATTTCTTCCTCTTTAATTCCGCTGCCGAAAGTTTTAGATTTTTGCGTTTTAGAAGATTGTTCCGTTGTGATGTTTCCTTTTTTAGGCAAATAAGAATCCTTCAAAGGAAAATTGCCGGCTCTTGCCTTTAAGCGCTCTTCAATTTCCTTCATAAAATTTCCTTGAGGCGCTGTGTAGGAGGATGCCGGTGATGCTTTAAATGAAGAAACTGTTTGTCCATGATTAATAGGATTAGTTTCAAATGCAAGGCTCTTTATGTTCATCAGATGTTTTGCCGTAACGTTGTCGGAAATAATTGAGCCGCCCATTGTTCCCGGTCCCAAAGTCATTGATGGTGCTAAAGCAGTAGTGTATCCAACTGCGCCGATTGATGCGACTGTATTTACCAAAATCCGGAACGCAGGTTTTTCAATTGCGAACTTCATTATTACTTCTTGATCGTTTGAATGAATTACCATTGTGTGCCCGATTCCTCCGAAGCGCAAAAGTTCGATGCTTCGATGGCAGCCGTCGAGCCATCCGTCGGCAGAATAAAATGCTAGAATTGGAGAAAGCTTTTCCATAGACAATGGCTCGCTTCTCCCAACCTGAGAACATTCAGCTACTAAAACCTTTGTATTTTCCGGAACGCTAAACCCGGCATATTTTGCTATGAATGCTGCAGACTGTCCGACAATTTCCGGATTAATTTTAAAATCATTTTGAATTGCTTTGCCTAATAATTTCTTTTCCTCTTCATTAACAAAATAGCAGCCGATCGACTTTGCTTCTTCAATTACTTTTTCGCGGAGCGGCCTGTCAACAATCATTGCCTGTTCGGATGAGCATAAAGTTCCGTTATCGAAAGTTGTTCCGTAAACAATATCGGCAACAGCTTTTTTGTAGTCCGCAGTTTTTTCTATAAACGCCGGAACATTTCCGGAGCCTACTCCATAAGCCGGTGTGCCGGAGCTGTATGCCGCTTTAACCATTGGATTGCTTCCGGTAGCAAGTATAACTGCAATGTTCTTATCTTTCATTAAAGCATTTGTGCCCTCGATTGTCGGTACGCTTATACATTGAATTAATCCCTTTGGCGCGCCTGCTTTTTCTGCTGCTTCTGATAAAATTCTTAAAGCTTCCGCTGTACAATTAGGTGTTCGTGGATGGGGGCTGGCGACTATTCCGTTCCTACACTTCAAAGAAATTATTGCTTTAAACATTGCTGTTGATGTTGGGTTTGTAGAGGGAATTAATGCGCAGACAACTCCCATCGGTACGGCAATTTTAATTACTTTTCCGTTTGCTTCGCTTGCAATAACTCCGACTGTTTTTAAATCTTTAATTGATTCATAAACATTCTTAGTCGAGAATTGATTCTTAATGACCTTATCCTGCCATTTGCCGAATCCGCTTTCTTCACAAGCCATTTTAGCAAGCCGTTCCGATTCATTGTAACCAGCTTCAGCCATTGCTTTAATTACACGGTCAACTTGTTCCTGATTGAAATGCTGAAATTCTAACTGTGCTTCTTTGGCTGCTCTTGCCAAATCGCGTGCTTCCTGAACAGATTGAAGGTCCTTGTCTAAAATCATATCAAACCCTTTGTCTTAAAGTTTGGTTTCCCATTGTCATTAACTTTTATTATTAGATAGATTTTTAACATCATTATTTGCAGCTAAAAATACATAGTCATGCATTGTTCCATTCTTCTTCATCAATCCCAGCTTGTTTAAGAATCTCTTTCAGTAAACTAATATGAATTTCTTTAGATTTATGTGGATTTGGAATTCTAATTTTAAATTCTCCCTTTATCATAAACTGGTGTTTCCCTCCGGAGAAAGGTCCTTCAAAACCAAGAGACCGAAATTTTTGTATAAGTTTTTTTCGGGAAATTGCATTTTCCAAATTTATTAACCGGCTAATTTTCGAAATGAAATATTCACGCCCGAAATAATAGGAATTGTATCATTGTCCTTAATTTTAAGAAGCAGCCATTCTTCTAAAACTTCGAGAAGTTCATTCCTGCATTCTTCCACTGAATTACCATTAGCCCAGATACCTTTCAAACTTGGTATTTCCCCAAACCAAGTGCCGTCTTTTAATTTTTTATATTCAGCTTTTTTAATTGCAGTTTCTAAATAATTTTTTATAATCATTTTGACTCCACCAAAAATCCTCTTTACAATTTAGTCATTCCATCTAATATGTTCAATGATTAATAAATTTCTTGACTAACGAAAAAATGGAAATATTTCATCAAAGGTTAATCTTATCTTAATATTTCCTTCAGCTTATCGTACCCTCTTTTACTTACCGGCAGAGATGATTTATCATCTAAAATAACCTGGTAAGTTTCTTTCTCCAGCAATTCAATTTTCTTGATTCGTTTTACGGAAGCAATAAAAGACCGGTGAATTCTTACAAAGTCTTTGGGATTTAAATGTTCTTCAAAATACTTCATCGTTTTTTGTTTTAGGAATTTCCCTTCATCGGAATAAATCATAACATAATCATCTTGTGCTTCCAGGTATTTAATGCTTGCGGCAGGCACGATTGAAATTTTGGGACCGTCTTTAATTACAATCCTTTCAAGATATTCTATTCTTGATTCATTTTGTGCAATGAGATTCTTGATTGCGCCTGCATTTTTTGATTTATCTTTTATTCTTAAATAAGCTTTATCAAGAGCTTCATCAAACCTTTCGCGCGAAAATGGTTTTAGCAGATAATCAACTGCGCTTACTTCAAATGCTTTTAATGCATACTGATCGAATGCGGTAGTGAAAATAATTACCGGCGGATCGTCAAGAAGTTCTAACATTTCGAAGCCGTTTATTTTCGGCATTTGAATATCAAGAAAAATCAGATCTGGTTTTGATTCATTTATAATTTTTATTCCGTCAAAACCGTTCGAACATTCGCTCACTAATTCAATATTATCGTTATCTTTCAAATAATTTTTTATAATTTCTCTTGCAAGCTTTTCATCATCGATAATTACTGACATAATCTTTTTCATTTTTAGCACGATTTATTTTAATAGATATTTCGTTTAACGGTTATTCCCAAAACACTAGCAATAAATTTCCCAAAATAAAATAAAGCTCACACAGGAATAAACAAGTTAACCGTAAATAGATTTGATTCGTTTTTTACTTCAAGCAAATCCGGGTACCGGTAAATGAGCTCTAATCTTTTCTTAATATTTTGCAAACCGATTCCGTTTCCTTTTGGTGAACTTGATTTTTGTTCGTAGTTATTCTCTAAAGTAATCTTGAGAAATGAATTTTCTTTACAGCATTTCATCTTTAAAATAATTTTGTTGAATGATTCATACACTGCATGCTTAATAACATTTTCAAATAATGGCTGAAGAATCATATTCGGTATCTGAACGTCGAGGCAATTATCGTTAATTTCTTCAATGTATTCAAACTTATCTTCAAATCTTATCTTCTCAATATCCAGGTAAAGTTTAATGTTTTTTAATTCATCGCTCAAAAGGTTTTTTTGCTTCTCATTATTTGCAAGTGTGTAACGAAGAAAATCCGCAAGCTTCAGAATCATGTTGCGGGCGCTTTCAGGATCAATCGTTGTTAAAGCGCTCATCGAGTTTAAGCTGTTAAAAATAAAATGCGGATTGATCTGGAATTTTAATGTTCTAAGCTCCGCTTCGGTAATCGAATTTTTAAGTTCAGCTTCTCTGGTAATTCTTTCCTGAAGATTAGTATAATATTTTATTATATAATAGAATGATGTAACAAGAAAGTAAAACATTAATCCAATAAGATATCGCCATGCTATTGTCTCTTTGAAAAATTTAATATAGCTGTCGGGGTTCGGAATTATGCTTGTAATGATGAAATAACCTAATCCCAGCCACAAAGCAGATGCTACTATTCCGCTGAAAAGATGACTTACAACTAGCCAGGATAATTTATCATTTCCATAGTTTAAATAACTTATCGGGTACCAAAGAATTATCCCAAAGCCGAAGAGAAGTAAAATAAAGATAAGATCGTATGCCGCCACTTCAGTATTAACTCTTAAACTAAAGATAAGCATAGCAATATAAACGGCGCTTAGTATAATCCATAAGAGGAAGTAAATGAAAATACTCCTCAAATTATTTATGATCGGATTTATCAGCATATCTATCTATAAAATTAGAAATATGATTTTATATCGCCGCCGCCGAAAATGGCTACACCTTTTATAATTAATGTTCTAGTTGAATCATAAGGGATGCCCGGATCTTTTCTTCCTTTATGAGAAAAGCCGCCGAAGATCGGGGTTACGTTTAACCTAACATCCCAATCTTTTGGAAGAATCATTGTTGTTCCGCCGAACAGCAATAAAACATCAATTACATTTTCACCTTCGGCTAATTTACATTGGGTAAGATCAATTTCCGAACCGCCGAATATTGCGGTAATATTTCCGCCTTTAAAGTTTTCAGAATGAATGACCTTATGTCCGCCGCCGAAAACTGCAACATCTTCAATGAAATCCTTATCAATCTTTTGACCGTGAAAGCTTCTATAACAGCCGTGAAAACTTCTGCGTTTGAAAATAATCATTAATCCGATTGCAATTAAAATAACCGGCCAAATAATGTCGCTGTCAAAATGAACATTCGGAAAAATCCGCGGGACAAGCGTGAGCGCTCCAATAAACGCCAATAAAGCGCCGAAGACTTTATTCCTGGAATTAAACAAAATTATTATTCCTACTATAAACAAAATAAATGGGAATGAAAAAATTATGTTCGGAATGTTCATGCTGATTAAATTGAGAGTTTCTAATAAATACAATCCGCCTATTAAAATTAAAATTATGCCCAGAAGAATTCTGGAATTTGGTGAACTATTTCTATCATGCATTTTAACCACCTTTGGTTACTAAGAATTTAATTATTCGAAACAAAACTAAAATTTTTGAAGTCATTTGAAAATAAATAATCGGTAAAGGATTGAATTCTACCGGTAAAACAATGTAAATAATTTGCGCGATACGAATAATTTTTGTATTAGAATGGAACTATTCTCTAAACTTTTTTCAGAATAATACGATAATAAAGTTAAATAGCGGGAATGTTTTTTATATTGATGAATGGCATGGGAGTTGTACGTTAGTTTGCATTATAAGGGCTGTTGTTTGGTGATTTACTTGAAGTCTCTTTATTGAGTAAGAAATTTTTGAATTTCCAAGTAGCTTCGACAACAAACAACAGCCCAATCTTTTTTTAAACCAAACATATCTATTCTTACAAAATCAAATTATTCACACACCTAATCTTTAGCTTTAATTCCATTATAAAAAATCTGTATATTTGTAAACAAAATTCAAATTATACGGGTAAAAATTGTCTCACGAAAAAATTTTAGTTACAGCTGCTCTTCCATATGCGAACGGACCGATTCATTTAGGACACTTGAGCGGAGCTTATCTTCCCGCCGACATTTATGTGAGATACAAAAGATTAAAAGGAACCGATATTGTTTTTATTTGCGGTTCCGACGAACACGGAGTTCCGATTACGATCAGCGCAGACAAAGAAGGTGTTAAACCAAAAGAAATAATTGACCGCTACCATAAAATAAATAAAGATGCATTCACTCAATTCGGAGTGAGCTTTGATAATTATTCCAGAACAAGCCTGCCGATTCACCATGAAACCGGGAAAGAATTTTTTCTGGAATTTTATAACCGGGGAATTCTCGTCGAGAAAAAATCTCAACAGTTTTACGATGAAAAAGCAAAAATGTTTTTGCCGGATAGATATGTTGAAGGCACATGTCCTGTTTGTGGATACGAAGAAGCACGCAGCGATGAATGTGAAAACTGCGGTTCACTTTACCAGCCAACCGAATTAAAAAATCCTAAAAGTAAAATAACAGGTGATATGCCTGTTCTGAAAGAAACATCACATTGGTTTTTCCCTTTGGGCAAATACCAAAAACGGCTTGAAGAATATGTTAACGAAATGAACGAAAGGTATGGATGGAAAGATAATGTTCTTCAGTATTGCCGCGGCTGGTTTAAAGATGGTTTAGGCGACCGTGCAATTACTCGCGATCTGGATTGGGGAATTAAAGTTCCGATTGATTCTGCCGAAGGAAAAGTTCTTTACGTTTGGTTTGAAGCGGTGCTTGGATATATTTCATCTACTAAGGAATGGTCAAAACAAAAGGGCGATGAAAATCTTTGGCGAAAATATTGGCATGATTCCGAAACAAAATATATTGCCTTTATTGGAAAAGATAATATCGTATTCCATTGTATAGTTTTCCCTGCATTTTTGATGGCTTGGAATGACGGTGAAAAAGAAAAATATTGCCTACCACAAAATGTTCCTGCAAATGAATTTCTAAATTTCGAAGGAAAGAAATTTTCCAAAAGCAGAAATTGGGGAATAGATGTAATTGATTTTCTTAAAATTTTTCCAGCCGATCCTTTAAGATATACACTGGCTGCAAATCTTCCGGAAACCCGTGATACCGATTTTTATTGGAAAGAATTTCAATTAAGAAACAACAGCGAGCTTGCTGATATTTTGGGTAATTTCATCAACCGTACATTAACTTTTGTTCATAAACATTTTGATGGAAAAGTTCCCGCAAAAGGCAATTTAGAAAAAATTGACAGCGAAATGCTGAACTTAATTTCCGAGTATCCGTCAAAAGTATCCGGATTATTTGAAGCTTATAAAATTCGCGATGGTGTATTGGAAATAATGAACCTGGCGCGTGCCGGAAATAAATATTTTAATGATTCCGAACCGTGGAAAACGATTAAATCAGATAAGGAAAAGTGCGCAACAACTTTGTATGTTTGCATGCAGGCAATTTATACTCTGGCAGAACTTATGAATCCGGTTATCCCGTTTTCGTCTGAAAAAGTTTTTAAGATGTTGAATGCAGAAAAGACAAGCTGGGATGAATGCGGCAAAGAAAATTTAAAGGTTGGACATCAATTAAATAAACCGGAAATTATTTTTCCAAAAATTGAAGACGAGGTAATTGAAAAACAAATGGAAAGTCTAGGAAAAACCGAAGAAAAAATCGAAGCGAAACAGAATGAACTTGTTTCGTATGATGAATTCATGAAAATTCAATTAAAAGTTGCCGAAGTAATTGAAGCTGAAAAACTAGAAAAAAGTGAGAAGCTGTTAAAGTTGAAAGTAAAAATAGATAATGAAGAACGTCAGGTGATTGCGGGTATTGCTAAAAGTTATAAGCCGGAAGATTTGATTAATAAAAAAGTTGTAGTTGTTGCAAATCTTAAACCCGCAAAATTGATGGGATTGGAATCGCAGGGAATGATACTCGCTGTTGAAGATGAATTAGGTGGACTCAAAGTTTTGACTGTTGAAAATTCTGTTAAAAGGGGGACTAGAGTAAAATAGAAATCAAAATTATTATTAACTAATGTTATCTTATAAAATCGTTTTATTAATTCAGCCATTTACCTTGATTTTCAAAGGTTCAATAACTAAACTAACCGGCTAAATTTATCTAAACTTAAAGACAGGAGACACTTTAGATGCTTTTAAGGATTGCAGCACTTTTTACTTTTGTTTTAGCTTTCATTTTTTCTTCTTGCGCGCCTGAAAATTCCCAAATCGTTTTAGCAGATTTCGGCAATCAGAAAATTACAATGAAAGATTTTGAAAACGCTTATGCTAACAACTCCGGCGGAGTTGAAGTTGCTAAAAAAGACAGCTTATCTAAATTAAAAAATTTTTTAAATCTATACGTTGACTTCAGGATGAAATTGAGAGACGCTGAAATCAGGGGATTCGATCAAGATTCTTCAATGCAAAAAGAATTGCTTGATTATAAAAAGAAAGTTGGCGTTTCATATTTATTAGAAACTCAGCTTGTTGATCCGGCAATTCATCAGTTATATGATAGAAGAAAATGGGAAATACGAGTGAGCCACATAATGCTTAAGCTAAGCCCTGACGGAAAAAAATTAGCAGATGAGCTTTTAGACAGCGTAAAGAACGGCGCAGATTTTGCCTCGCTCGCAAAAAAATATTCCACCGATAGATTCTCAGCGCCAGCCGGTGGAGACATCTTCTATATTACTGCCGGAATGCTTCCTTCTGAATTTGAGGATGCCGCTTATGCAACTGAACCCGGACATGTTTATCCTGAAGTTGTTCAAACAAAATACGGCTATCATATAATTAAAGTTGTTGATAAGAGGTTGCGTGTTCCTGAAATAAGAGCAAGCCATATTTTGATAAGTTTTAGTAGTCATGGAAAAATTGATTCTGCTGCAGCAAAAGCCAGAGTAGATACCGTAATGCAAAAGTTAAAAGCCGGTGCTGATTTTGCAGCACTTGCTAAAGAATATTCAGATGACCCCGGATCAAAGCAGCAAGGCGGTGATCTTGGCTTCTTTAATATTTATACTATGGTAAGGCCTTTTGCGGAAGCCGCATTCTCTTTGAAGAATATTGGCGATATCTCAGGCATTGTACAATCTCAATATGGATATCATATTATAAAACTTACCGGAAGAAAACCGATTCCTACTTTTGATGAGGATAAAGAAAACTTAAAGAAGATGTATAAAAATCAGCGGTATCAAATTCAGTATGATAGTTTAGCAGACAGACTCAGAAAGAAGTACGATTATAAGCTGAATAAAGATGCCTTCGATGCTATCGTTGCTAACACGGATACAACAAAAGTTGGTGAGCAAAATCCAAAATACGATAAAATCAAAGGCGACGTATTGTATACTTTTACCGGCGGTTCTGTTACTATCGGTGAATTTTTAGACAATGCTTATAAACGTTTTGAATATAATGGAAGACAAATTACTCCGGATTTTCTTAATCAAGCTGTTAAACAAATAAGCGCAGAATCTTTAATAGAAGCAGATGCTATGAATCTGGATAAAGATGATCCTAAATTTGCGGACTTGATGGAAAATTATAAGGATGGAATTTATATCTTCAAACTTCAAGAAGATGAAGTATGGAATAAAATAAAAGTTGATTCTACTGATCTCAGTAATTATTATGGTAAGACAAAAGATAATTATCGATGGCCGGACAGAGTTAATTTTGGTGAAATATTTGCCGGCAGCGATTCGGCTATTACGCAGTATTATGAACTGCTGAAACAAGGCGCTAACTTCGATTCACTTGCAGCTAAATCTACCGAAAGACCAGGTTACAAAGAGAAAAACGGAATCTGGGGACTTCAGGATGTTAATTCTTCCGATCTAGCTTCACACGCTTTTAAGCTGAGCAATCCGGGAGATTTTTCAAAACCATTTGCTTATGAAAATGGATTTTCAATTGTAGAATTAATTTCCAAAGACCCCTCTCATGTTAAATCTTTTGATGAAGCTAAAGCTGAAGTTTCCGGCGCTTTCCAGGAAGCTGAAAGCAAACAACTGGAAAAAGATTACATTGACCGGTTAGATAATTTATATCATCCGAAAATTTATTATAACGAACTTGATAAAGCATTTAAATCCAATTAGCATTTTTCTTTTTACTGCATTCATCTTAGGTGGATGCAGTAAAGAATCACCCAAGAAAAATTTTGTTGCAAGAGTAAATGACTCTTATCTGACACGAGAAGATTTATCAAGACTGATTGACACAGACTCTGTGAACAATTTTTATAAAAATGAAGTAATAAGAAATTGGATTAACAAGGAATTGCTTTATCAAACAGCATTGAAAAAAGGCATTCTTAAAGAAGATGAATTTAATCGTTTAATAAGTGATGCAAAAAAAGAACTGGCAGCATCCATGCTTGTAAAAAAATATTATGATGACGAAAAAGTTGATTATGAACCGGCGGAAGTGGAAGAGTTTTATAATCAGCATAAAGATGATTTCAAACGTTTCTACGATTCTTATATGATCAATGCTATTACTTTTAACGATGAAGATAAAGCAATTAAATTTAGATCAACAGTATTGGAAAGTGATTGGGAAAAAGCGCTGAATGTCTTTAAAGGCGATTCTTCAATAATTCAAAACAAGTCGAATGAGCTTCTTTATAATTACGAAATTCATCCGGTCACTTTATTCAGGGTTGTTTCTGATCTTAATCCGAATGAAGTTAGTATAGTTATCAATACTGGTCCCGGGCTATATACTGTTGTGCAGGAAATTCAAAAGTTTGATCAAGGATCGATTCCGCCTTATGAAGCTATAAAGCCGGTTGTGGAAAGCAGATTTGTAGCACAGAAAAAAGAAGAATTGTTATCAAATTATATAAAAGAATTATATTCAAATAACGAGATAGAAGTTAGGAACTAGGTGTAAAATGAAATTTAAATTGTTTTTGTTCTCACTTATCATCGCATGTAATATTTATGCTCAACAAACAGTGGATGAAATTGCTGCTGTTGTTGATAACGAAATTATTTTGAAAAGCGAACTCAATTATCAGGTAATACAAACTGCCGCACAGCAAAAAATAGATCCCTCTACTCCCGGACTTGAACAAAAAGTTCTAAACCAGATGATTGAGGATAAGCTTGCTTATGCACAGGCGCAAATCGATTCAATTCAAGTTACTGATGAAGAAGTTAAACAAAGAATTGATTATCAAATTCAATATTTTGAACAGCAATACGGCTCGCAGGAAAAGGTTGAACAACTATACGGTATGAGCCTCGAAAAAATTAGGCGTGCACTTGAAGACCCAGTTAAAAAACAAATTATGGTTCAGAAGCTTGAAGAAAAAAAATTCGGCGATGTAGATGCATCCAGAAGAGAAGTAGAAAAATTCTTCCAAACTTATAAAGATACAATCGGCGTAATTCCTGAAAAAGTTCAGATAGCTCACATCTTTATGATTCCCAAAGCAACCGAAAAGATGAAAGAAAAATATAAAGAGAAAGCTGAAGCAATTTTAGATTCATTAAAGCATGGAGCCGATTTTGCGGAGATGGCCAAAAAATATTCCGAGGATCCGGGAAGCGCTGCTGCCGGCGGTGATCTTGGCTGGGTTGGTAAAGGCGTATTTTATCCTGAGTTTGAAGCGGCAGCATTTGCTTTAAAGCCGGGCGAGCTTTCTGATGTTGTTGAGTCGCCGGTTGGTTTCCACATTATCCAGATGATTGAAAAACGCGGAGACAAAATTCACGTAAGGCACATTCTAATAAAAATTCAAAAAGGCGATGCAGCAGATTTAGCAACAATAGAAACTTTATCGAGCATAAGAGACAGCATTGTTAAAGGCGACGGAACTTTTGCCGAATTTGCAAAGAAATATAGTGAAGATAAAGAGTCAAACGCATACGGAGGCGACTTAGGAACTTTTTACTTGAGCCAGCTCGATCAGAATTTACTTGATATAGTTACCAAGCTAAAACCAGGTGAAATAAGCTTTCCTAAACGCCTTGATTACGGAAAAGGTAATTACGGATATCATATAGTTCTGCTTGAGAAGAAAATTCCGCAGCACCAGGCAAGCCTTGATACGGATTACCCTGAGATTAAGAAATTAGCAGATCAATACAAGAAACAAAAATTGTATGATGATTGGATCAACCAGCTAAAGAAAACTATTTATTGGAAGATAATGATCTAAACAATTAAAAATTAGAAATTAAAAATTCAAAATTATAGGAAAATATATTGAAGAGTGTTGAAGCTGTTCCGGAGGATGTTCAATTAGTTGAGAAACTAAATGATTCAGTTAAAAAAATTAAAAGCGAAATTGGAAAAGTAATCGTTGGTCAGGATGAAATTATTGATCAGCTTTTAATATCATTATTATCTCGCGGGCATTGCCTGCTGGTCGGCGTGCCTGGATTAGCAAAAACTCTTCTAATAAAAACCCTTGCAGAAGTCTTGGATCTAAAATTCAGCAGAATCCAATTTACTCCTGATCTAATGCCGAGCGATATTACGGGCACGGAATTAATCGAAGAAGATCCTGTTTCTAAGAAAAGAAATTTTAGATTTATTTCCGGGCCGATTTTTGCAAATGTAATTTTAGCCGATGAAATAAACAGAACCCCGCCTAAAACTCAAGCGGCACTTCTTGAAGCAATGCAGGAACACAAAGTAACAGTTGCCGGAACAACATATACATTAGCCGAACCTTTCTTCGTTCTGGCAACGCAAAATCCAATCGAGCAGGAAGGAACATATCCATTGCCGGAAGCTCAGCTTGACCGTTTTATGTTCAACCTTTGGCTTGAGTATCCATCATTTGATGAAGAAATAAAAATTGTTCAATCAACCACAAGCGAGTATGCACCGAAACTTTCGAAAGTGATATCGGCAGAGGAGATAATCGGCTTTCAGGATTTAATCAGAAAAGTTCCGGTTGCAGAAAACGTAATTCAATTTGCAGTTAACATAGTAAAGAAAACACGGCCAAATTTAGACGGTTCTCCTCAGTTTATTAAAAATTGGATAAGCTGGGGCGCCGGGCCACGGGCTTCTCAGTATTTAATTCTTGCCGCTAAAACAAGAGCCGTTACGCACGGTAGATTTACGCCGAATATTGACGACGTTAAAGCCGCAATGCTTCCGGTTCTTCGCCATAGAATAATTACAAACTTCAGCGCCGAAGCAGATGGAATAAATTCTGTTGAGGTGATTAAGAAATTGTTAAATGAAGCAGTCTAATTAAAGCATAACTCCGTTTAATCATAGTCTGAATCCTTTCCTTCGGCTGTCATGATCCCACCAAGACAGAATTCTTAAGTTGTAATTGCTCAAATGATAATCTTAGTAGAGACGCATTGCTATGCATCTATACAAAACTAAAATAATTGAAATTATTAAATCAAAACAATAAATTAATATAGATTAGATAATTCAATTATATGATTAAATCATTTACAAATCGTTATAATATAACATCCCTTATCTTTTTGATTTTGCTTTGCACAAATTTAGGATGCAATATTAATAGTGAATACCTACAAATGGATTTTGATACATTTGATCAATCTGATAAAGGATGGAGGCACATTAGATTTTTAGATAATTATCAAGAAGCTGCAGACATAATAATTTATTATATAGATAATAAAAAGGAGCTAAATGAATATCAAAAAATGGTATTAAATCATCATGCCGGACAAATGCTTGCATCGAATAATAATTATTTTGAAGCCCTGAAACATTTCAAAAAAGCTTTATATAGTGTACCTGAGTCTAATAAACAAATTAAATGGAATGCATATGTAAATGCAACAATTGCATTCTTAGATAAAGATATGCCCAAATTATTAAAATATAAAAAAGAATTAGAGACTCCTCCCCCAGTCGATGGTTATTACCCTAACCTTCCTTTTGTTAATTCTTTCATTATTAACTTTAATAAGACATATAAAGAAGCTTATGAAAGGGCATTCAATTTATAAAATTTTATAAAAATTTATGACTGTGTCTAAATTCAGGTTTTGTATTTTTATCTTTTTCATAGTTCCATTATTGAATATATCTTGTAATCCTTATTCTGGATTCTTGGAATTAGATTATGATGAATTTGATCAGACCTTTCATAAAGGCTGGAGAAGTTTGAGTGATGGAAATAAATATAAAGAAAGCGCAGAGTCTATTATATATTATATTAATAATAAAGCAGGATTATCAACAGAACAATTAATATACCTTAACTTTCACACAGGACAAATGTTAGCTTTTAATAATGATGATGAAAGTTCCTTAAAATTTTTCTATAAATGTTTTTATTCTGATCCTAAAAACAATTCCGAACAAGTATGGAATGTATATGTTAGTGCTACCATAGCTTTTTTAGAAAAAAGGTTAAATGACTTAATAAAATGTAGAAAGAAACTGGAACAACTTCCGCCAATTCCATTTCGCCCTCATTTAAGATTTGTGAAATCATTCATAAAGAATTTTAACGATTCATATAAAAAAGCTTATGAAGACTCTCTCAATCCCTTATTTGACAATTAGGCAGTAGGAGCAAAAATTTTTTTAGTTTTCATCGATTGGAGAAAAGCCAATAATGCCCCTTCTTTTTTTAGTCTTATGTTTTCCTTGTCTTTCATAGTTCCACCATAATAGAAAAATTTGTTATTGTTATTTATTCAAGGTATGATCTCCTTCCTATGGAACCAGGTGTAGCTTAGATACACAACTTCTTGAAAAAGACGGGTATCTTTTTTAATTAATACTGCGGTGTGGTACCGTCAGTTGCTGGAGGATTTTCATCCTTGTTTTCATGCCTTACGCCTGTGTTAACCAATTTACGGGATGTAAATATCCGGCGGCTATTTCAAACTTTTTAAGAGAGCAAAGCAACCCTTCCCCATAACAACTGGATACTTCTAAATCACAAAGTAACACCTCCCAATCACAAAGTAACTCTTCCCGAAAGCAAACCGACTCTTCCTGAAAACAAAACAACCCTTCCCAATCACAAAGGGACCTTACTTAACCCCTATTTACCCCAATAAAAGCCGCTTTTGGGACCAAAAAATCACATTTTAAAGAAAAACTTTACAAGGAAGATCGTTTATATAAAAAAAACCGGACTTATTGCAGATTTGCAGAAAAAGTAGGATAGATACACGATAATGAATACTTAAAAAAAGCTTGTTTCACAATATCTTGAATCTAAAATCCAGCATTGGTGAATGATGATAGATTTCAATTACAGCCTTGCAATCTTATAATTCTTAAATGCGAAATAAATTTCTTTTGCTGCCGTTCTTACAACGGAAGCAAACGGAACGGCAAGCAGCATTCCTATTACACCAAATAATTGACTTCCGATTAAAATTAATAGAATTATAATGATCGGGTGCATGTCAACGCTTTTTGAAAAAACATATGGCTGAACAATGCCGTTATCAATTATATAGACGATAAGAATCATAATAATTATAAACGGAACTTGAGAAAAATTTCCATACTGAATAATTGAAATAATAATTGCAGGTATGCCGCCAATGATCGGGCCGAAATACGGAACAAGATGTCCAAGGCCCGAAATTAATCCTAGAGGTAAAGCGTTATTAATTCCTAAAACGTAATAACCAAACCCGCATGCAATTCCTACGAATGCCGCATCAAAAATCCATCCACGTACAAATCTGCCAAGCTGAATTGTAACTTTCTTCATTATCCAATAAGACATTTCGAAATAATTGTTAGGCAGGACTTGTAGAATTCCATGAAGTATTAATTTACTGTCCTTCAATAAAAAGAAAGTAATGAATGGAATTATTACAACTAAAATAACGATTGAAATTATACTTGACAGAACAGAATAAAGCCTGTCAATTGAATTAATTATTCCCGATCTAATAAATTCTTCAAACCGTTTTGAAAGCTCGCCGAGCGTAAAAAAGGGAAGATATTGATAAATTACTTTTTCAACGGAAAGAATTTGTTCATGCAGCGATATTACTTGAAGAGTGTTTGTGAACTGCTTCATTTGTAGGATAAGATTTGGCACAAGGTATGAAATAATTAAGTAAAGCAAAATAACAATTGAAGCAAAAACAACAATGGTAGATGCAAGCCGGTCGATTCCTTTTCTCTCAAGCATTGAAACGAATGGTTCTAAGATGAACGCAAGCAGAATTGAGAATGCGAGTATTATTAAGACATCTGACAATAAGTATAAGAGATAAAGTAGAATAACAATACCGGCAAACCAAATAAACGGCTTTAATATTTTTTTAGAAATATTTTCTGTCATACTGGTTAAATAGTAATACAAAAATATATTTTATACAAGAAGAAAATATTTTTAATTGACAGCTTCAACCCTTTTTATTCCGGGAACCTGACGCATAAGAGATCTCTCAACGCCGGCTCGAAGTGTCATTAAAAACATTGGACAGATTGCACAAGCGCCTGTCAATTTCACTTTGACGATTGCATCTTCGGTTACTTCAATTAACTCAATATCTCCATCATCAGCTTGCAGAAACGGCCTGATTGTATCCAGTGCTTTTAAAACATCTTCTCTCATTTAAATTTTATCCCACAATTATTAATAATCTACTGCTTAAGAATCGGTTATTCATTTTTTCCAATCAGTTTTTTTTACAGTACCTAATCTTAATCGAGTTGATGAAAGTAAGATTAAGAAAAATATTAATTTTCATCGCCTAAAAGAATTTCCATTTTCGATGCCGAATCTCCTCGCAAATTTCTAACATGAACTTGTTCAGCAAAATTTCTTGAAATTTGAGTAACAATTTTAGCATGTTCGGAATCCGGATTATCATACGCAATTGGTATTCCATTATCGCCGCCAATTCTAATTCTCGGATCAATTGGAATACCGCCAAGAAAAGGAGTATCAAGCTCAACAGCAATTTTTGAACCGCCGCCTGTACCGAAAATATCATATTTAATTCCGGTATCCGGTGCAATAAAGTAGCTCATGTTTTCAACTACGCCGAGAACAGGAACATTTACTCTTGTAAACATCTTCAGTGCTTTCCGGGCATCGATAAGTGAAACTTCTTGAGGAGTTGTTACAATGACAGCTCCGGTTAACGGAATAGTTTGAACCAAAGTCAATTGAATGTCGCCGGTTCCCGGAGGCAAATCAAAAATTAAATAATCGAGTTCACCCCAATCAACATCGGTCATAAATTGTTTAACCGCACCGCTTGCCATTGGTCCGCGCCAAATAACCGGTGCATTGTCGTCAACTAACAGGCCGATAGAAATTACTTTTACACCGTAATTAACCAAAGGAATAATTTTCATCGTTTGCTGATCTTGATAAACTTTTGGTTTTTCTTTAAGTCCAAGCATTAAAGGAATGCTCGGTCCATAAATATCGGCATCAATCAATCCAACCGAAGCGCCATCCTTTGCAAGCGCAACAGCAAGATTAACAGCAACAGTGCTTTTACCAACACCGCCTTTACCGCTTGCTATTGCAATTGTATTTTTAACTCCGGGCAGAAGTGAATTTTTTTTCTGGTCATGATGAGTAGTTACTTTCACGTCGATATTAACTTGTAATTTTTTGAACTGAGGGAATTCTTTTTTCAATATATCTTTAAATTTATTTTCTAAACCATCAACGTTTGAAGACGGCGGCAGGGTAAGAGACACATCAACAATAAGCTGGTTATCTTTAACTTCAAATTTCTTTATAGAATTAAGAATTAATAAATCTTTATTAAAACCAGCATCATCAACTTTCTTTAAAGCGTTAAGTATTCCGCTTTTTGTCAAATCAGTCATTTGTGTTCCTTATATATAATAAAAATCGGACTCAAACTTAGTAAAATTAAAAATTAAATTGAATCCTAATAAAATATCTGATTGCTCTTCCAGCTTCGGTATAAGGTATAAAGGTATAATGGTATAGATGATTAACATTACTTTATACCCGTTATACCTTTATACCTCTATACTTGTATAATTATTTAATCTTGATAGCAAGGCAATCGAACATTACTCTTCCGCCCTGGTAATTTGATGAATTTCTTTTTAATACTCTCCAGCCGGAGTAATCAAAAAATTTATTATTGTTGTTCAGGAACTCAGTCAAATTCTGCGAGCCGTCTAGAACATCAATCAGCTCTTTATTCTGACTTAAAGTTATCGGCTTTATGTTTGAAGATATGATTATTGATAAAGGTTCAATGACTAAATTTGCAATATCTTTTAAATCGAGCTGCGGAATGCTTTCTCTAACTTCAAGCTGAATCATCCGGGCCCGTGCTTCCGGGCCGACAATACTTTTTGCCGAGGTGACAAGATCAAGTAAATAATTACGAACGGTGTTTAAATCCTCAGCTGTTTTTAATGTATCCTCATTATGAAGTTCATTTAATGCTTTGGCAATATTCGAAACTTCTTTTAGATAATAATTCCTCTGATTATCGGGAACTAAAAACATAATTACAATGTGCACAAGATTACCGTCTGGTGCACCGTAAGCAATTCCGGAAGGGCTCCAGCCAACCGCACAATAAAGATCGCCGTCGAAAGATGCCCTGGCATGCGGAACAGCAAATCCTTTTCCCAAAGAAGTATTATAAGTTTCTTCTCTTTTTAAAACCAGTCCTGCAACATCAGTATCGGTTGGTACGGATGGAATAGCCTCAATAATATGAGCGAGCAATTGAAGCGAATCTTGTTTATCATTATCCGGTAATTCGATTAAACGGCCTTCTTGCAAGGCATCTAATAAACTATCCATAATTAATTGTCTCCATATTTTTTGAAGAACCATGTTTTTACAAAATGAGTTAGGATGCTGTATAAAACAAGAAAACCTGCTATCCACAGCCAATATATATGCGGCAAAGGCACAAAGCCAAATGTTGAAGCAAAAGGAGAATACGGAAGCCATGCGCCGACAACCATAATAAATAATGTAGTTAATGTCATCGATAGCGAAGCCATACTTCCGAAGAATGGAATTTTACGAGTTCTGATTATGTGCACAATTAAAGTTTGTGTTAATAATGATTCAACAAACCAACCTGTTTGAAACAAATCTTGTTTATAAATTTTATCTCCGGAACTAATTAGAGGATTTAGAAAATCACTCGACTTAAATACAAACCACATCAAACCAAATGTAGCATAATCAAAAATTGAACTCATCGGTCCGATGAAGATCATAAATCTTTTTATATTATTAATATTCCACTTCAAGGGCTTTTCCACAAGCTCAGAATCAACATTGTCAGTTGGTATACCTGTTTGTGAAAAATCATATAGAAGATTATTTAAAAGAATTTGTATCGGCTTCATTGGCAAAAATGGAATTAAGTAACTTGCACCAATGACGCTAAACATATTTCCGAAATTTGAACTCGCACCCATCCGGATGTACTTAATTATATTTGCAAAAACTTTTCTGCCTTCTTTTATTCCGTCTTCAAGAACAAGAAGGCTTTTTTCAAGTAAAACAATGTCGGCAGCTTCTTTAGCAACATCGGCGGCGCTGTCCACAGAAATACCAACGTCAGCGGCACGCAAGGATGGAGAATCATTTATTCCATCGCCCATATAACCGACAACGTGCCCGGCTTGACGTAATGAATGAATTACTCTTTCTTTTTGAACCGGCGACAGCTTTGCGAAAACATTTGCTTCTAAAGCGGCTTTCAAAAATTCTTCATCGGATAAATTGATAAGCTCATTACCCGTAATAATTTTATCAATATGTAATCCGACATCATTGCAAACTTTTTTTGTAACGAGTGAATTATCGCCCGTTAATATCTTAACCTTGACGCCAACATTTTGTAAGCTGGCAATCGCTTGAGCAGCAGAATCTTTCGGAGGATCGAAGAATGCGATATAGCCTAACAAAATCATATTTGATTCATCAGCAACAGTAAAAGTGGTTTTTGTTTTTGGAAACTCACGGTAAGCAATAGCAAGAACTCTGTAACCTTCATTATTCAAATCTTCAACATCTTCATATAAATCATCATGAATCATTTGAATTAACGGATAAACTTCATCATCGATTTGATAGAAATTGCAAATTGAATAAATTTCTTCAACGGCTCCTTTGCAAATTAAAACGTGGTCTCCTTCATATTCTACCGCTACGGACATTCGCCTGCGTTGAAAATCAAATGGCAATTCATCTACGAGCTGGCATTTGGCTTCAACTTTCAAATCGATGCGGGAAATAACCGCACGGTCAAGAAGATTTCTTAAACCGGTTTGATAAAAACTATTTAAATAAGCGTAAAGCAAAACATCCCGGCTTTCTTTCCCGGTTATATCTACATGCTTTTCCAGAACAACGCGGTCTTGTGTAAGCGTTCCGGTTTTATCTGTGCATAAAATATCTATCGCGCCAAAATTTTGAATTGAAGTAAGCTGCTTAACAATAACTTTTTTCTTCGACATTGTTAAAGCGCCTTTTGCAAGATTTACCGTAACAATCATCGGCAGCATTTCAGGAGTTAATCCAACAGCAATAGATAGCCCAAATAAAAGAGCTTCAATCCAGTTACCTTTCGTTAAGCCTATAATCATAAAAACCGCAAAGACCATCACTATCATAAACCTGATCATCAGCCACGTGAAAGATTTTATTCCAATATCAAAACTTGTTTTTGGCCTGCTCTCAACGAGTCGTTCCGATATCGAACCGAAATAAGTATGAATACCAGTGTTTACAACAATTCCACGAGCAGTACCGCTTAGTACGTTGCTTCCTTGAAAACAAGCATTTGAAAGTTCAAAAACAAATCCATTGCTAAGCTGCTGCGGTTCTGATTTTTTTTCAATCGGCAGAGACTCACCCGTTAGAACCGATTGACTAACAAAAAAATCTTTTACAGTAAGCAGTCGTATATCTGCCGGAATAATCGAACCAGCTTGTAAAAAAATTATATCACCAGGAACTACATCCGAAATTGGAATTTCAACTTCTTTTCCATCCCGCAAGGCAACTGTGTGAGATTGAACCCTTTTTCCTAATGCTTCAACTGCGCTGCTCGATTTACGATCTAAAATAAAAGACAAGCCTACACTTAGCAGCACCATAGTTCCTACAACAATTGCTGATTTCACATCATCCATTAAACCGGAAATTATAGCAATTATAAGAAGCTGTATAACCAATGGACTTTTACAACGGTTAAATATATCCTGCAATATCCCAATTTTTTTTGTGTGTGCTAATTCATTTCTGCCATATTCTTCCAATCTAGTTTCAGCTTCTTCTGAAGTTATGCCATTGTCGCGGCTATTTAATTTTGTAATTGTTTCCTGATGTGAGAGTTTACAAATTTCCATCAAACGTTGCTCATCAAGAGTAGCGCTATGCGGTGTTTTAGCTTCTTTAGTAAATATTGAAGGCGAAATTTTGGAAAAGATGGATTTTACCATATTATTCTCTTTGCTCTAGATTAAATGTTAGTTAATAAGATTAAAGAAATAGAGCTAATGCAATTGCTTATTAATTATAATTGTCGGTTGAATGATGAAGATATGAATCATTGTCACCTCCTAAAGTTTCCCTCCTTGGAGATGAACCAATGAAGAAAGAGGTGGTTAATCCCTAAAGAAGGCTATTGTATTTTTGAATTTTCTATATTAGCGCCAGGCTCGTCAGAGTCTCGCATTTTGAACCTTATAACTTGTTAAAAATATTTATTCAAAAGTAAATAATTCTATTTTAATAAAAAAACTAATTTAGTTAAAAGAATTCTGTTTAAGATTAAAGTTTTGGTTTTACAAATTTCCCGACTGATTTTATTGCGTGGTTAATCAGCCAATCCTGCGAATCAATTTTTATATCTCCATCTTTACATTTACAAAAAGTATAGCTCATATCAGAATTCAATTTGCGAGCTTTTACATTGTCTTTCATTGAAAAATTTAGCAATGTTTTTTGAATTTCCTTTTTAAGCTTTGGATCTTCGATGGGAAAAGCAATCTCAACACGGCGGTCTAAATTTCTTTGCATCATATCTGCGCTGCTTAGATAAATATCTTCTTCACCGTTGTTAAGAAAATAAAATACTCTGTTATGCTCTAAAAATCTTCCAACAATGCTGATAACTCTGATGTTCTCGCTTAAATTCGGAACATCTGGTACTAGGCAGCAAATGCCTCGTACTATTAAATCTATTTTAACGCCGGCATTTGAAGCCTCATATAAACAGCTAATAATAATCGGGTCGACCAAAGCATTTAACTTCAAAATAATTCTGGCTTCTTTACCTGATTTTATATTTTCAATTTCCCTCATTATCAATGAAAGTATTTTTTCTCGCATGTTTATTGGGGCAACAAAAAGTTTTTTAAATTCTATTTGTTTTGAATAACCGGTGAGATAATTAAAAATATCCGAAATATCTGAACAGATTTCTTCATTGCAAGTAAACAACCCAAGATCGGTATACAGCTTTGCGGTAGTAACGTTATAATTCCCTGTAGAAACATGGACGTATTTTTTTACTCCATCGGATTCCCGGCGCACAATCAAAGTCATCTTTGCGTGTGTTTTTAATCCAACTAATCCATAGACAACATGCACTCCAACCTTCTCAAGCTCTCTTGCCCAGAAGATATTATTTTGTTCATCGAATCTTGCTTTTAATTCTACAAGCACTGCAACCTGTTTCCCGCGTTCAGCAGCTTCAACTAAATATTTAATTATTGGCGAATCTGTGCCGACTCGGTATAGCGTTTGTTTTATGGCAAGTACATCGGGATCTTTTGCGGCTTGCTTAATGAAATCAATAACCGGAGTAAAAGAATGATACGGATGATGAAGTAAAATATCCTGCTTCCTAATTGTAGAAAAAATATTTTCATCTTCATCGAATATTTTTGGAATTACAGGATAAAATGGTTTTAATTTTAAATGATGAACAGGTAAATCATAAAGAGAAATAATATCACTTAATCCAAGCGGTCCATCAAAAACATGAACATCTTCTCTTGTTATTTGAAGATTTTCCATTAAAGTTTCGAGCATAAATTCCGGCATTTGCTTTTCAACTTCCAAACGAACAACGGTGCCGAATCTTCTTTGGCGAATGTTCTCTTCAATTACCCGGAGAAGATCATCGGCTTCATCTTCTTGCAATTCAATATCGGTATCGCGGGTTATTCTAAATCTGTGAGCTTCCAAAACTTCCATGCCTGGAAATAATAAATGGAGGTTGGCTTTTATAAGATCTCCCAGCCAAATAAACCTTGCACTGAATAATCCATTAGTTTGAATTTTTTTATTCGGATTAATTATCTGATCTATCTGCATTAATCGAGGGAGAATATTAGGTACTTTTACGCGTGCGAAATGATTTTCACCATTAGGCTTTCTAACAAGCAGCGCAAGGCTTAAACTTAAATTAGATATATACGGAAATGGCCTTCCCGGATCAAAAGCTAGCGGTGTAAGTATTGGAAAGATTTCTTTTTTAAAATATTCTGTTAGAATACTTTTTTCATTTTCAGGAAGTTTATTGTAATCAGTAATATCAATTTTCTGTTCTCTTAAAGCAGGTACAACTTCTTCTAACCAAAGATCCATTACCTGTTTGAGCATCGGCTGCAAAAGCTTTTCTATTTTTTGAAGTTGAGCTTGTGGCGTTAATCCATCGATAGTTGGTTCCGATACGTTAGCTGCAATTTGTTCTTTCAATCCGGAAATTCTTATCATGTAAAATTCATCAAGATTGGAATGAAAAATTGAAATGAATTTTACTTTTTCAAGAAGCGGCAGTTCAGGGTTGAGCGCTTCTTCCAAAACTCTTCTGTTGAACTCGATCCAGCTAAGATCCCGGTTAAAGAAATTTTTAGGATCGTTATATTTTTTTAGTAATTCTTTGCCCAGCATAATTTTCATCAATTTATATTTTTATAATATAAGACAAAAACAATTCTTTTTCCGCATATAATTAATTATCGTTTCTATAAAAATAAAAACCCAGTTCAATAGGAACTGGGTTTAACTCCTTTTACAATTGCTTTTATATAACAGCTTTTTCTTCTGCAAATATCTTCTGAAATTCTCTCGGCTTTCTTTCTTTCCAAGCACCTTTGTTGTATGCGTAACCAGCAACTAAAGGCATTGCAATTGTTGCTTCCGAATAAACCATCTGTTCAAATGTAGTTTCAACTTTTCCCCAGGAACTTGCTTCCTTCAAAGTTGAGCTAGATAATGCACCATCGCGAACATCAGCAACTGTAATTTGAACGGCGTATTTATGCATTGGTGCATCTTCCTGTAAAATATCTGCTGCTACAACAATATCCTGAGTAAAGTTTTTTGGAACGCCGCCGCCTATCATAAAGATTCCAGTTTCTTTGGAGTGCATTTTTATTTTTGTAAGTTCAAGAAAATCTTTTGCTGAATCTATTGAAGCATGCTTATCCGGATGCTTAGTTTGATGCATTACAAATCCAAAGCCTGCAGAGCAATCTGAAAATGCCGGTACGAAAATCGGAACATTCTTTTTGTAAGCAGCATAAATTACAGAATCCTCAACTTTTGGTCCGCCATTTTGATCTAAATATTTTCCAAATTCCCAAAGAAGTTCTCTTGATGAATATGGCTTTGGTTCAAGGCTGTCGAAAATTTTTGCCGTTGTCTCATCGCAAATTCTTAATTCATCTTCGTCGATATAAGTATCGTAAATTCTATCGATGTGAAGGTCTCTCAGCAAATTGTCATCGCTGAATGGGGTTCCTTTATAATGTTTAAATCCGAGAGCTTCAAAGAAATCCTGATCCACCATAACAGCGCCGGTAGAAACAATTGCATCAACCATATTATTCATTACTAAATCGTAAGCAACTTTCTTTAATCCCGCGCTGAACAGACTTCCGGCTAAAGTTAATATGACGCCGCAGTTTTTATCACGAAGCATCATTTCATAAATCTTTGCTGCTCGGCTCAAATCGCGGGCAGAAAAAGCCATCTTCTCCATTGCATCAACAAGTTCAACAACATTGTGCTCTTTTATATCGATATGTTTAATAGTTTCTTTTAGAAAATCTTTTTTAGTTGCCATTTCAAGCTCCTTATTAATTCAAATTATTATAAATATATTTTTTTCTTAAAACTTAAATTGATTAGAAAAACACTTTTGCTATTCTCAAAATTCCTTGCTTCCACGGAACACGATGTGAAACACCGCTTTTGTTTTTGAATTCATTCTGATGCTCTACATACCATTTATAATTCCTAACCAGCGCATCTTTGTTAGAATATTTTGGTTTATATCCTAAAATCTTTTCGGCTTTCTCAATTGATACAAATGAATCCTTGGAAGCAGTTTCATAAACCCATTTATATAAAGGCGAAAGATTCAATGACTCAAGAATTCGAAGCGTTAAAATAATCGGTTTTTCCGGAAGCCCAACAATTTTCTTATTGAATCCCGCATAGTCAAGTACAGCTTGATAATCTTCTTTCATAGTTGTAAAATCTTTTGCACCAATGTTAAAAGTATCATTTACTTTATTTCCATCCAGAGTGGCGCACAAATAAATTGCATCACAAAGATCTTCCACATCCAAAAGCTGATAACGGTTATTTCCATTCCCGATCATCGGGAAGCCCTTCCCGTCTTTTGCCCAATCATATAACAAATCAAAAACACCAAGTCGTTCGGGACCGACAAAAGATTTTGGACGGATAATCGGGACGCACATTCCTTTCGATCTGAATTTTAGGCATTCTTCTTCTGCTGCGATTTTAGCTTTTCCGTAAGGACCAACACCATCAAGTTTGTCATCTTCTGTTAGAGGATGATGATTTGGAATTCCATACACTGCAGTTGAAGATATATGAATAAATCTTTTTACTATATTTTTCTCACTTGCTTCAAGTAAATTTTTTGTCCCGTTAATGTCCGTAGAAATTATATCTTCCGGCTTATATAATGGCAGCGCAGCCGCAGTGTGAACAACAATATCAATTCCTGCTAAACTTTTATCAACTAATTCCTTATTCCTGATATCACCTGTGATAATTTTAATCTTATCATTCATATCTGGGTAATCGAATTGAACAATATCAAAGGAATAGACTTCGTGTCCTTTTGAATGCAAATATCTAACTAAATTTATTCCTAAGAATCCGGCACCTCCGGTAATAAGAAAATTCATTTTCACCTTCCAGAATTAACGAGAAAAGAAGCATGCAAAATTAGTAATTTTGATATAGGTCTCCAAGTTCTCTATTGCAAAATATACAGTTGAATAATTTTGAAAACCGAATACTATCGCGGATAGGAATAATTCAATATGTAGTTAAAAACCATCTTGTTGCTTAAATTTAACTATAAAATTAAATCGATTTAAATGAAATTAAAATTACAAATAGAAAGAGATAATAAAACTGTTTTCAGCTACTCGGCTTCTATTTTAATTCATGTTTTAATTTTTATCGGCATTTTATCAGTCATGAATATTTATGACAATAGGATGAAGCTAAATTCTTCTTTTGTGCAAGTCTTATCTCAAGAGATGAATCTAACATCAAATAACTCGAGCGAAAAGCTTAAGCAAGAATCGAAAACCAATGAAAGTAATCCCGGAAATGATCTTCAAACATCTGAATTGAAAAGTGAAATGAAATCAAATAAGGATAAAGTTATAAAATCGGGTAATGATGAATTCTATAACTTTTCAAATGTTAATGCCGATACTGCCGGTTTGGATCAAACTTATCATGAGTCAACATTAAATGTTACATTAAAATATCCTGCCGGATGGACCTTTGTTGATCAAGACGTCAAAAATAAACTGGACGGCGTTACATTTTGGTCTGTTAGTGGGAATTATTCTCCTCCGCCATATATTCATTTAGATGTTAAGGACAAAGATTTATTTAGCGCAGGCAGGTTCAAGTATAATTCAAAAATGAGCGGCTATACAATTTATTATAACGATCCGGATAGCCTGGAAGGACAGGTTACTCAGATTTTTTATATAAGAACTAATTCAGATCAAGATTTCAGCTTTAAGTTGATTATGGAAGGGGAAGATGCTTTTAAATCATTTCAACCAATATTTTTTGGCATGATTAAATCCTTCAAATTTGGGAGTGCAATATTTTGATATTTTCCATTGAGATAGCCGTTTTATTAATATGGCATTTCTTGACTTTATAATTGTATCAAACTAAATTTGTTCTCTTTATTTGAAATGATTTTTGGTTTTCGGAGGAAAATAGCGTGAAACAAGAAAAAATAACGAAATTTTTTAGTACGGATGAAGTAGATAAGAAGTGGTATATTGTTGATGCAAAAGACCAGGTTCTTGGAAGGTTAGCTACAAAAGTTGCCAGAATTATCCGGGGGAAAAATAAAGCAATATTTACTCCTAATGCAGACACTGGTGATTTTGTAGTAATAATAAACGCTTCCCAAATTAAACTTACCGGAAAACGTGAATTATTAAAAGACTATTATCATTATTCTGGTTATCCGGGCGGACTAAAAATTCGAAGCTTTGAAGAATTAATAGCTAAGAAACCTGAGTTTGTTATTGAAAGCGCTGTTAAAGGTATGCTTCCGAAAAATAGATTAGGAAGAAAATTAATTAAAAAATTAAAAGTATATGCTGGGGATACCCACCCACATAAAGCTCAAAAACCTGAACTAATTAGTTTAGCGGAGAAATAATGGCAGATCAAATTTTTATAGGTAGAAGAAAAACTTCTGTAGCAAGAGTAATTTTAAGAGCTGGCAACGGTAAAATAACAGTTAATAGTAAAGAATTTGAGAATGCCTTTCCTGAACTGTTAAGCCGAGAGGATATCATAAATCCTTTTAAAGTGACTGATACACTTGGACATTATGATGTAATTACAAAAGTTGCTGGAGGCGGTACAACTGGTCAAGCTCAGGCAATCAGACTTGGTATTGCTAGAGCATTGTGCAGTATAAATCCAGATTTTAGACCAGCTCTGAAAGCGGAAGGTTTTCTAACTAGAGATCCTAGAATGGTTGAACGTAAAAAATATGGTCAGCCAAAAGCAAGAAAAAGATTTCAATTTTCTAAACGTTAATTTATTTAATCATTCATACTTTCAGATTTACCCCCTGTGTCCCGGCTTAAAATGGGATTAAAGGTAAAGGCGAAGAAAGTAGAAGATAAAAACAGGAGTAATACATGAAAAAAATGGATATATCCCAGCTGATTGAAGCAGGGGCACATTTCGGACATTTAACACGCCGTTGGAACCCTAAAATGAAACCATATATCTTTATGGAAAAAAACGGTATTCATATTATTGATTTAAAGAAAACTCAAATTTTATTGTCTGAAGCTGCCGAAAATCTTTCAAATTTAGTTTCTGAAGGTAAAAAAGTTTTATTTGTCGGGACTAAGAAACAAGCAAAAAATGTTATTGATACTGAAGCAAGAAGATGCGATTCAAATTGGGTAAGTGAAAGATGGTTAGGCGGTATGCTTACAAATTTTTCTACAATTCGAAAAAGTATTAAGAGACTTAATAACATTGAGAAACAGGAAACCGACGGAACTTTTGATAAAATTACTAAAAAAGAAAGACTAACTTTATCCAGAGAAAAAGACAAACTGAAAAAAGTCCTTGAAGGTGTTGAGACATTATCAAGATTACCCGGGGCGATGTTTGTGGTTGATATAAAAAAAGAATCTATTGCTGTTAAAGAAGCAAAAAGATTAAACATTCCTGTCTTTGCAATTGTTGATACTAACTGCGATCCAGATCTGATTGACAGTGTCATTCCTGCAAATGATGATGCAGTTAAAACAATTGAACTCATAGTTAAATACATGGCTGATGCTATTATCGAAGGCGAAGCAAAAGCTAAAGAATTAAAGGCTCAGGAAGCTGCCGATAATGAAAGACAAAGAAAAGAAAATGAAGAAGAATTGAAAGTTCAAGAAACAGAAGAAAATACTGGTAAAAAAATGATAGATAAAAAACCAAAAAGAACTAAGGAAGAAAATATCCCTGGTGGAAAATAAAAAAGAGGAAAGTAATTGATATGGCTATAACTGCAGCACAAGTTAATGAATTAAGACAAAAGACCGGCGCGGGAATGATGGATTGTAAAAAAGCCCTAACCGAAGCCGATGGAAATTTTGAAAAAGCGATTGAGATACTTCGTAAAAAAGGAGCAGCTGTTGCTTCTAAACGAGCTGAGAAAGCTACTAATGAAGGTTTGGTATTAACTAAAGTATCTGATGATAAAGAAACAGGCGTAATAGTTGAGATAAATTGCGAAACAGATTTTGTTGCAAAGAGTCAAGACTTCGTAACATTTGCAAACGAAATTTTACAAGTAGTTTATAATACAAAACCTGCCAATGTTAATGAACTTATTGAAAATAACTCCACCCAAAATTTACTTACTGATATTATGGGCAAAGTTGGTGAGAAAATTGAAATTTCAAGATTTGCAATTGAAAACTCCCCCAATGGATTCATTGTTGATTATGTCCACCTTGGATCAAAATTAGGTGTTCTAGTTAAGTACGAAAATATTGGAAACGGTAAAAATGATTTTGCAGAAATCGGAAAAGATATAGCAATGCAGATAGCTGCTATGAAACCAATTTGTGTTTACCGAGAAGAAGTTCCAAAGGAAATTATTGATAAGGAAATGGACATCTACAAAGAATTAGCTCGTAAGGAAGGAAAGCCCGAACAAATTCTTGAAAAAATTGCTCAAGGCCGCTTAACAAAATTCTATCAGGAAAATTGTCTTGTTGAACAAGCTTTTATTAAAGATAATACAAAGACAGTTGGTGATTTGCTAAAAGAATTTAATACTAAGCACGTAACGCAAATTAAAATTTCTCTATTCCGCCGGTTTCATCTCGGGGACGAGAAAAAATAAATTTTATTAAAAAGGTCTTAATAATTTTAAGACCTTTTTTTATATTATCTCATTGTTTTTACAAAATTTTTTTTAATGATCTTGATAAGAGCATAACATTTGGATTTGAACTTTTGTGAATTTTGTAAATATTTTTTGAAAATAACAACATTGTAATCTTGAAAGATTTTTATGGCTGAAGTGAAATATAAAAGACTATTACTAAAATTAAGCGGCGAATCTTTGATGGGGAAAAAAGGATTTGGCATTGATCATAATGTCCTTAATTTTTTTTCAACCGAGATTAAGAAGATTCATGATATTGGTGTGCAGGTAGGTCTGGTAATTGGAGGCGGAAATATTTATAGAGGATTAAGTGCAAGCGATCAGGGAATAGACAGAGTTACCGGCGATCAAATGGGCATGTTGGCAACTATGATAAATTCTTTAGCTTTGCAAAATGCAATTGAACGTAAAGGCATTCATACTAGATTGATGAGTGCAATCCACATGGAAGAAATAGCAGAACCTTATATTAGGCGTCGTGCAATTCGTCATTTAGAAAAAGGAAGAGTAATTATTTTTGGAGCCGGAACTGGTCATCCATATTTCAGTACAGATACAGCCGCCTCTTTAAGGGCTGTTGAAATAGAAGCAGATGTAATTATTAAAGGCACCCGAGTTGACGGTGTATTTGATTCAGATCCTGAAAAAAATCCTGATGCTTTTAAATTTGAAAAAATTACTTATTTAGATATCTTGAAAAAAAATCTTAGGGTTATGGATCTAACAGCGGTAAGCCTTTGCCAGGAAAATAACCTGCCTATGGTTGTGTTTAAAATGGATGAGCCTGATAATTTATTAAGACTTGTATCCGGTGAGAATGTCGGAACTATTGTACATGGACAATAAATAAATTTTTTGTTTAAAAAATATTAAGATTGCTCGTTTAATTTTTATTAACAAACAGCGAGGAATTTATGGAACAAACACTAAAAGATGCTAGATCCCGAATGGACAAATCACTTGATGCCCTCAGGAACGAGCTTGCAAAAATTAGATCTGGTAAAGCTACTACAGCATTACTAGATGGAATTAAAGTTGATTATTATGGAACACAAACTCCAATAAATCAACTTTCCAATGTCACGGTTTTAGATTCACATACGCTTTCAATTACTCCGTGGGATAAATCTGTTTTGATGGCAATTGATAAAGCAATTCTAGAAGCTAACATCGGATTTAATCCTGTTAGTGACGGAACAAATTTAAAGATTCCTGTTCCGCCATTAAATGAGGAACGTAGAAGGGAGTTAGTAAAGCTAATTAAAAAATTTGGAGAAGATACTAAGATCGCTGTTAGGAATGTAAGAAGAGATGCAAATGAACATCTGAAAAGAGAAGAAAAAAATAAAAAGATATCTGAAGACCAATTAAAAGAAGCAGAAGACAAAATTCAGAAATTGACTGATGAACATATCACTAAAGTTGAAGATATTTTAAAACACAAAGAAAAAGAAATTATGGAAGTATAAGTTTCTTCCTATACTCAAGAAAACCCAATTTCTTTATTGAAGTTGGGTTTTTTTTTATTCCATTTTTGACAATACTTAATTTAATAATTAGGTTATTTTTATTTAATTTTTATATTACTAAAGTATAGATTAAAGTTATTCCCGGTAATTCATTTATTTTATTGATGAATAAAAAAAAATCATATTTAAATAAAAAAAGAATTGAGAGCTATCTATCTTATCTAAACTCTAACTTGATAAGAAATGTGGCTTTTTTCAGCGGAGGAATAATTTTATTTATTATAGGCTGTATCGCATATGGAGTAATTTTAAATTTGAGAGATGTTCCTTTAAGCCAGGATATTATTGAAAAAGGATTTTCAAAACTCGATGATCCGAACATAGTTATAAACCGGCAATCTTATACTTTAAATTTGTATGAAGATACTGTGCTAATAAAATCATATCGTGCCAACTTTGGAAGAAACGTTAATGTTCCGAAGACTAAAGCTGGTGATCTCGCAACTCCTGTTGGCGATTATCAAATTTGTGAAATTGACACGGTAGATAAATATTATAAATTTTTTAAAATAAATTATCCAAATGAAAAAGATGCTGCTGAAGCTTTAAAGAAGGGATGGATAACTCAAGATGAATATGATCGTATAAGTTTTGAGTATAATTATGGCCAATGTCCTGATTCAAATACTCTTCTCGGAGGAAATATTGGAATACAGGGAATAGGAAGATTAAATTTTATTTTCAGATATTTACCATTTAATTATAATTGGACGGACGGTTCAGTAGCAATTAGTAACGAAAGCATTGATGAAATTTATACAGTTGTTAAGAAAGGGACAAAAGTTGTTATCAAGTAAAAATATTTCAATTCTTATTTTTTTTAGCTTGCTCTTTTTTTCATGTTCAAAGAATAAATCAGATGTCGATAATAACGCAATTGATTATGAGAATCCTGAAGTGGTTCTTCAGCAAGCAAAAAATGTATTGGGTAATGAAGTTAAATTTGCTTACAAAGGTAAATTTGATCAAGATACAACGATAGAAATTGCAACGGGCACTGAAATTCAAAGCCCAAAACAATGGGGAATAAAATTCCTGTTATTAAAACGAGATGGTGATCAGTTAAAAGTTACTTATCAAACTTCATTGTTAAGTGGCTCATTCAAACAATGTTTAGTTCAAAAAATTAAATTTCCAGTTTTTGATTATGAGCTGATATATTATAATTCACAGGATTATTTTTTAGGAAGCGGCGGCGGTGAAGTATATTCTTACCTTGTTAATTACAATGAGGGAAAAACTTATTTTGCTCATCTGATTACGCAGCCAGGCAGCAATGTTTCATTGTATCTCTCCAGTAATATAGATTTTCCGGAAGTAAAAAATTTTTTCATTAGCATATTTAAAAGAGATTATCCATCGGTTCAAATTGTTTCTAAAGATATAGAGTTGAAATATTAAAACTTTCTTCCATTATTTTAAGAATTTAGACTAGGAAGTAACTATTCGAAAATATGTCCTTTAAGCAGAATATTCTTGTTTTTATCTTTGTTTTCAGCATTCAAATGTTTGCTCAATCGGGCATGCAGTTCGAACTAAATTCTATAAAGTTTAGCGGTAATAATTCATTTTCCAGTTCAACTCTACAGGATGTAATTTATTCCCAGCCAACTCCATGGTGGTTCTGGAAATTTTTAAATTCATTTACCAGCTTAGGCAAAGAACCGGTTTATTTTGATTCAACAAATATTCAAATCGATTTAAATGCACTTCGAGATTATTACAATTCCAATGGTTTTTTTAATGCTTCGTTCAGTTATAAATATGAAATAGATACTGCACATAAAAAAGTAGATCTTGCATATTTAATTTATGAAAACAGGCCATTCACTTTTGGAAAATTAAAGCTGACTGGTTTGGATAATCTTCCAAGAATTCTTTACGACAATATTTATGGTGATATATCTCTTGATACAACAAAAAGATTTTCTGAAAGAATTATTCAAGACAATACAAATAAAGTTATAAGTGATTTGAGAAATAACGGTTATATGTTCGCGAAATATAACGACACAACAATAATTATAAAGGATACTGCACATCTGAAAGCCGACGTAGATATTTTCTTTTCTTTAGGCAATAATTATGTGATTGATACAATTCTAATTAATAAAACTGGAGAAGGAGCTCATCTGGTTGAGGATGGTTTGCTTAGAGATATTTCTGGAATTAAATCCGGCGAGACATATGATCTTGACGAATTAAGAAGAAGCACTGTCCGATTATATCGTACTGGATTATTTAATTCGGTTTTATTATCTGGAGCGGAAAATGATACAACAGATAGTAAAGTACCAATCAGATTAGATGGAACCATCGGTTTAATGAATGAACTTTCCCCTGAAGTAATTTTGAATAACCAGCAAAGTGCGTTTAATGTTGGTCTTGGTTTTTCATATATCAGAAAAAATTTTCTTGGTGATGCAAGAAAACTTACAATTAGTTCGTCATTTGGTGTTCAAGATATTTTCAGAGCAGACTTTAATAATTTTGTGAGAAAATTTTCATTCCGTGATACAACTTTGCTTGGGTATGTTGATTCAAGAATTATCATTGATCAACCGTACGTTTTTGAAAAGCCGATTTTCGGAACTTGGGAAACTTATGCTACAATAAATAAGCAGCAGGATTATAACAATACGGTTTATGGTTCTAAAGTTACGTTGGAGTTCGAGCTTCCAACATACACTTTTATAAATCATCTTAGCACTTCATATACTGTTGAACAATCCAATGAAGTATACAGAACTTATAATGATAGTTTGTCCACAAAATTAATTTCTGATATTGCAGCCGATGCAGCTTCGACTACTGCTGATAATATACTCTTTCCTACACGTGGTTATAACCTCTCTTTTCATGTTGAGGAAGGTAATTCGTTTCGTCAAAAAAATTCAGGTGCAGCAGGATTTTATAAACTTCAAATTGGTGGTTCATATTATATCTCCCTCGATCGAACCCTAAACTCTATAGCGGCATTCAAGTTAAAGTTGGGAAACATTCAAGTATTTTATGGAAATTTTTCTAGTGTTCCAATTAACAGAACATTTTATGCCGGCGGAAGCACTTCAATCCGCGGTTGGCGGTCAAATGAATTAGTACCGGAAGGAAGTCAAATTGTAAGTGGAATTCAAGGAACTAGTTTTGTCGGAGGTTCTTTTTTAATTGAGGGTTCATTCGAATATCGACATAGATTTTTAGAAAATTTAGGATTTGCTTTGTTCACTGATTATGGAAATACATGGCTTGGTTATAACCAGTTTTCATGGAATGGATTAGCAATTGCGACAGGTTTGGGATTTCGATATTACACACCTGTGGCACCTTTTAGGATTGATCTTGCTGTAAAGTTTTATGATCCTAAAAACAAATCATTTATTTGGCAAAACTGGAATCAACATTTTTTTAATAATATTGAGTTAAATTTTGGACTTGGCGAAGCTTTCTAATTAACCTGCAGTTTATTCCTCCTTAAATCGATAATATTCCAAGATTCTGATTTTTGTATACCAAACTTAAAATTGTTATTTTTATTTTCTTTTTTAATAGGATTTTATGATTTACAGCATGACAGGGTACGGCAAAGGATTAGCCGAAAGCCCGAAAATAAAAGTTGAAGTAGAGACAAAAAGCGTTAACAGCCGATATTTGGATATTATTTTAAAAACGCCTTCGTCTTTAATCAATAAAGAATATGAGATTAGAGAACAAATAAAAAGTAAAATTAGCAGAGGAAAGCTAACTGTTCTTATTCAAATAAAAAGTAACAATTCTGAAGAAGAAATTATTTCTGTTAATAACGATAAACTTAAAGGTTACCTTTCATTAATTAAACAATTAAAAAAAACCGCAAAGATTAATGAAAAAATCAAACTTGAACATCTTCTCTATAACAAGGAATTATTTGAGGGTAACGATTTAGATTTATCAGAGGAAGAATTTGAAGTTATTAAAAAGGCTATCAATGCTGCTTTAGATGCCTTACTTAAAATGAAATTAAATGAAGGAAAAGAATTAGTAAAAGATCTTCGAAAACGAATAGAAATTATTGAGAAAAAACTTGCCGAGATTGAAGCTGAAACTCTTACTAGTGTAAAAGAATATTATCAAAAATTAAAAGACAAAGTTAAATTAATAGTTGATGATGCAAAGTTTGACAATGATAGACTTGAATTGGAGCTTGCAATAATAGCGGATAAAGCCGATATAACCGAAGAATGCGTTAGACTAAAAAGTCATATAAAATTTTTCACAGAAAGTATTGAAAAAGATAATGAACCCGGAAGGAAATTAAATTTTCTTTGCCAGGAAATGAATAGAGAAACAAATACAATTTCTTCTAAAACAATTTCAACTTCAATTACACACAATACTGTTTTAATTAAAGAAGAAATTGAAAAAATTCGTGAACAAATTCAAAATATTGAGTGATAATTGAGTAACCGTAAAGGAGTAATAATTGCGGTTTCGGCGCCTAGTGGAACTGGCAAAACAACAATAGTAAAAAAAATTCTGGAGGAATTTCCGGATCTGGTTTTTTCCATTTCAGCAACAACGCGCCAGAAGAGAGATAATGAAATTGAAGGAGTTGATTATTTCTTTATCACCGAGAATGAATTTAAAAAGAAAATTGACAACGGTGAATTTGTAGAATGGGAAAAATTTTATGATTATTATTATGGTACTTATAAAAGTTTTATCGAAGGTAATATCGATAAAGGTAAATCTGTTATAGTTGAAATTGATGTTAATGGTGCTTTATCTTTAAAAAAGATTTATCCCAAATCAATTTTAATTTTTATTTATCCTCCTAGTTTTGAGGAATTAAAAAATAGACTTAAAAAGCGTAATACCGAAGATGAAGCAGATTATAAAAAACGTATTGAGAGAGCAAAAATGGAATTGAGTCTTAAGCCTAAATTTGATTATCTTATAGAAAATAAAGATTTAGAAAAAGCATTATTGGAAACAAAAAATTTAATTGGTAAAATAATTAATCAAGGAGAATAGTTAATGGCAATACAACCGGTTGATTTACGAATTATAGATGCAAAAGCTGCCAACATTTATGAAGGAATTATTGTCGTATCAAAAAAAGCTCGTAAGATAAATGACGACAATAAAATCGAATTCAATGCACTGATTAGCACGATTCCAACTACTGGAAACGAAGATGAGAGCGAGGATATAATAAATCCGGCTCAATTAAAAATTGCATTTGAATTTGAAAAAAGAGAAAAACCACATATTCAAGCCCTTAATGAATTGTTAGAAGGTAAAGTTGAATATAGATATAAGGAAAAATAAAATTAAATAAATTTTGGATGCTAAAGGGGATGAAAATTAATTTTATAAGCGGAATATTTTCCAATAATTTCTTGAGTATAAAATGAGCGATGATATTTTTTCCGGTAAGAAAATAATTCTTGGCATAACCGGTTGCATCGCTGCTTATAAATCTGCAATTCTTTTAAGAGAATTAATTAAAAGGGGCGCAGATGTGAAAGTTGTAATGACTCCTTCTGCCACGGAATTTATAGCGCCTTTAACTCTTTCAACTCTTTCTAAGCATGAAGTTATAATTAATATTTTCCCACAATCTCAAAAAAACGGAACTGCCCTTTCTACCTGGCATATTGACTATGCGGTTTGGGCAGACTTAATGATTATTGCACCATCAACCGTAAACACAATTGCAAAAATTGCTCACGGTTTTGCCGATAATGCTTTAACAACTTTAGTCTCAGCTTTAAGGTGCCCTTTGTTAATAGCACCGGCTGCAGATGTTGACATGTATGAAAATAAAATTACGCAGCAGAATATTTATACGTTAGAAGAAAACGGAATTTATATTATTCATGCAGAAGAAGGAGAATTAGCCAGCGGGCTTTCCGGTAAAGGAAGATTTCCTGAAATAGATAAAATAATTGATGCTTCTGAATTAATTCTTTCAGGCTATAAAAAAGATTTAGCAGCAAAAAAAATTCTCGTCACTGCAGGCCCGACTTATGAAGATATTGATCCGGTAAGATTTATTGGAAATCGTTCTTCAGGGAAAATGGGATTTGAAATTGCAAAGTCGGCATTTTTAAGAGGAGCTAATGTTACTTTGATTTCCGGTCCGGTTAGAGAAAAAATATATCCTGAAATAAATTTTATTAAAGTAAGATCTGCTAACGAAATGAAAAAAGAAGTTGAGAAAGAATTAAAAGGAAATGAAGTTTTAATTATGTCTGCTGCTGTCGCTGATTATAAACCTTCAACTGTTTCTAATAAAAAAATTAAAAAAGAAGATAAACTTACTTCAATAAAACTTACAGAAACTTCGGACATTTTAGCTTCAATTGAAAAGAAGGATAAAATTGTTGTTGGATTTGCGTTAGAAACTGATAACGAACTAAAGAATGCTTCCAAAAAATTAATATCTAAAAATCTTGATATGATAGTCTTAAATTCATTAAAAGATATGAAGAGTGGATTTGAAGTCGATACGAATAAGATAACGATTATTAAAAAAACTGGTAAGCAAATAAAGTTTCCTTTAATGTCTAAGTTTCAAGCTGCGAACAAAATTCTGACTGAGATCATCAAAATTAAAAATCAAAAAATTGTATTTTAAGAAAAGAATCAAACAGAAATCCTCGTTCTTCTAAAATCAATTTCATATCATAATATTAAATTTTAAAAATTAGTTGTATTATATTTTGCACGAAGTTAATTTTACCGGGAATGGATTCAAAATATTAAATGCAATTAAAGATTTTCTAATATGAAAGACACTTTAAAAAAAAGAATTATAGAAGCGATTAAAGATCAAAAAGAAATTTTTGGAGACGAACTTTTTCAGGATAAATTATTGAAGCGAAGAACAGTTGTAAATAAAGAGGATAAACAAAAAGCATATAAAGAACCAGTTTCTCAATTAAAAGTTAATGAACCTGTCGGCTCAACAAGTTCTAAGTCAGATCCATTAATTTTTATACCGGAAACGAAAAGAGCGGCAACTGAAGAACAATCAATTTTTGAAGCCGAAGAAGATTGGGAACATTCACAAAATCTTGATGAACTAAACAACCTAATTTGTAATTGCCAGAAATGTCCGCTTGGTGCAACAAGAAATAAATTTGTGTTCGGATCCGGAAACCCCAGTGCCGATGTAATGATAATTGGCGAAGGTCCTGGTGCGGATGAGGATGCCCAGGGTTTGCCGTTTGTTGGACGTGCCGGGAAGCTTCTAACTGACATATTAAAAGCAATCAAGTTTGAACGTGAAGAAGTTTATATCGCAAATATTGTCAAATGCAGACCACCGGGAAACAGAACACCGTTGCCTCAAGAAATGGAGGCTTGTCTTCCGTATTTGAAAAAACAAATTGAATTGATTAAACCAAAATTAATTTTAGGTTTGGGACTTACAGCAGCTCATGGATTATTAAAGAAAAAAGATTCGCTTACAAACTTGCGGGGTAAAGTTTTCGAATTTGAAAATGCAAAAGTAATGGTTACTTTTCATCCGGCTGCTTTACTAAGAAATCCAAATTGGAAAAGAGACTGCTGGGAAGATGTTAAAAAGTTTAGAAAATTATATGACGATTTAATTTTAAGTAATGACAAAGACTAAAAGACTAAAAATTGCATTAGAAAGTATTGTCCCTGCTGATGTTAAACCACCGGCAGCGCCTGAAATAGAAGCATCTGTTCTCGGTGCTATGATGATTGAAAAGGAAGCTGTACCCAAAGCGATTGAATTGCTAAATTCGGATTGCTTTTATTTGAAAGAGCACAAATTAATTTTTGAAGCAATGCTTTCTCTTTTTGATTCCGGCGAGCCGATTGACACTGTTACTTTGTATGAAGAGTTAAAGAAGAGAGATCATATTGAGGAAGTTGGCGGAGCAGTTTATTTAAGCAAGCTATCTCAGAATATTTCTTCAGCGGCAAATATAGAATATCATGCAAAAATAATTTTGGAAAAACAGATTCTGCGTGGATTGATAACCAGTTCTCATCAAATTGCTCAAGCAGCATATGAAGGAACTGAAGATGCGTTCGATATTCTTGATGAAGCCGAAAGGAAAATTTTTGAAATTACAGAAACGCATCTAAAAAAATCTTTTCAGGGAATGGATAGAGCAGTAAGAGATGCGCTTGAATATATTGAAGCTATTCATTCCAACATTCAACAAAAATTTTCTGTACCAACAGGATTTTATGAGCTTGATGAAATGCTCGGCGGATTTCAAAAATCAGATTTAATTATTATTGCCGCTCGTCCTTCAATGGGAAAGACAGCCTTCGCACTTACGCTTGCCCGCAACGCAGCAATCGATCATAAAATACCGGTTGGAATTTTTAGTCTTGAAATGTCGACTATGCAGCTTGTTATTCGCTTACTTTGTGCTGAAGGAAGATTGAACGCGCATCTTGTAAGAACTGGTAAGCTTCCGCATGAAGAAGGTGTAAAACTCAGTAAGAATGCTCATAAATTAATTGAGTCTCCTGTTTATGTCGATGATATGCCAGCTCAAAGTGTGCTTGAAATAAGGGCAAAAGCAAGAAGGCTGAAATCAGAAAAAGATATAGGAATGATAATTATTGATTACCTGCAGTTAATGCAGGGACCGGCTAAGTCAGAAAGTCGTGAGCGTGAGATTTCCCATATTTCCAGATCATTAAAATCTCTAGCAAAAGAATTAAATATTCCGGTGATTGCGCTTGCACAGTTGAATAGAGCAGTCGAAACACGAAATGATAAACGCCCGCAGCTTTCAGATCTCCGAGAATCTGGTTCAATCGAACAAGATGCAGATGTTGTTTTGTTTTTAAATCGTCCTGAATATTATGGCATTAAAGCATTCTCAGATGATAACAGCCCGACGGAAGGAATTGCCGAAGTCATAATTGGTAAACAGAGAAACGGTCCAACTGGAGAAATTCGATTAGCATTTATAAAAGAATACGCCAGATTTGAAAATCTTGCTCATGCAAAACAAATTGAGGAATACACAACTTATCCAACAGAAGAAGACATAATATGAAAAATTTAATTTTTAGTTTAGTAGCTGCTTTATTGTTATTGAATGTAAGCTATCCGCAGATTTATTCAGACAAAGATGTAGAAGTTTGTAGATCAAAATTTAAATTAGCTGTTGATAAAAATCTGGAGAATGAATCTATCGGTGATGTTATTGCATCAATTGGTAAATCATTTTTAGGAACCGAATATGTTGCACATACTCTTGAAAAAGGTAAAACAGAAACTCTTGTAATTAATTTAACCGGACTAGATTGTACAACTTTCTTGGAGAATGATCTAGTATTTGCCAGATGCATTAAAGAAAAGAAAACATCATTCGATGATTATGAAAAAGAATTGACTAAGATTAGGTATCGCAATGGAAAGATCGATCAATATCCTTCACGTCTTCATTATTTTTCAGACTGGATTTTTAATAACGAAGAAAAAGGAATAGTTGAAAATATTTCAAAAAAAATTGGCGGTGAACCATTAAGGTTTAATGTGGATTTTATGTCAACTCATCCTGATTCGTATGTTGAATTAAAAGAGAATCCAAAGTTTATTCCTGTAATAAGGAAGCAAGAAGAATCGATAAACAGCCGGGAATATTTTTATATACCGAAAGAAAAAGTTGCTCAAGTTGAAAAGGGAATTCATAATGGTGATTTAATTGCGATTACATCAAACGTAAAAGGTTTGGATATTAACCATGTTGGAATTGCTGTTAAAATGGATGACGGCAGAATTCATTTTATGCATGCACCGAATGTTGGTTACAAAGTTCAAATAACAGAAATTCCCTTGGCGGATTATCTTGCAAAAGTCAAGACAGATACTGGAATTATTGTTCTTCGTGCTCTGGAGCCATAGCAGAAGGCATTATAGCGGCTTTGATCAATTAAATATTATTCTTTATCCTTAAGATGCGGATGTCTTCTTAGTTAATCCTATTATTAACATTGGATTGATCAATAAAAATTATTGAACAAATTAGTGGAATATTTCTATGAAGCTAAAGTTCTATTTTGTAACCTATTCTATTTTCTTCTTGTTGCAAACCTCTTTTATATTCCCATCATCTTCGCAAACTTCAAATAAAAAAAATGGAAAAAATGAAAAACAGCAAATCATTGATTTGGAAAATAAATGGCTAAGCGATTTGCATAATGTAGTCTCACTAGACACAATTTTAGCTCCGGACTTTATTCATCCTGTTTCCCAGGAAATTTTTCTCACTAAAACTCAGCATATAAATTGGGCTAAATCCCATCCTCTTCCAGCGGGGATTACTCAAAAGTTCGATACTCTTCAGGTGAGAATTTATGGTAATGTTGGTATTGCAAATGGAATTGTCGAAACATTTGATCCGAATGGAAAATCAATAAGGAAATCTATTTTTACAGATGTTTTTGTAAAACGGTATGGCAAGTGGCAAGCAGTGAATGCTCAAGAAAATGTAGTGCAGTAATTTTAGTTTTTTCTTTAATCGAATTATTGCAATTTAACAGCGTGATGTTTATAATTATTCCAAGTTATTCTATTTAATATAATTACTCGGTTAAATGAACGATAGTGAGACTGTTAAAAGGGTACTACTCTGCGTTCTGAATCCCCCAACCAATCATTTTACTTCTCAAAAACTTTGTGAGATTTGCAGAAATTTTTCTATCGCAACTCTATGCTTAAAAAAGAATGAACTGATTAAAAAAGAAATTCTTTTTAAGCTAGACTGCACATTAGAAGAATTAGCTTTTGACTGTATTGCCGATTTATTGGAAAGAAGGGATGAAAAATTTATTCACATTATAAATTATTTCAATAAAAAATTCCCGGATGGTATTGAGCAGGTTCATCCCGATATATT
>JAMCWE010000003.1 GCA_023475265.1 Bacteroidota bacterium | reverse complement strand
AATATTGGATAATTATGGCAATGCAGTGTCTTGATCCATTGTTAGAAGAAAATCATAATCATCTTCTATTGCTTTTCTAGCAGCTTTATTTAGGGCGGCAGCTATCCCTACATTCCCATAATTATCCAATATTTTTATCCGGTCATATTCTCTTATTCTGTCAATAATTTCTATATTGATTTCCTCCGAGTTATCGATGATGTACAATAAATCTATTTGATTGAGATAACTCAGAATATTTAGAATCACTTCTTCACTAGGTTGGTACAATACTGTTACGCCTGCAATCTTCGGCATTTCATTCATTTTCTATAATATTAGTTAGCCTTGCACAAGGTAATATTCAATTGATACAGGTAGTTTGATTATCATAAATTCCTTAAATAAAAGCATGCAATATCTTCGGCCTTATTAGCATTTAATTAACTGTACTGTAGTTTAACTCCGTGCTTTAGTCTCTCTTTTAAATTACTTTACAAAAAACTTTTCCGGCATCTTCAAGAAATCTAGCGGGCTCCTCTCTTATGCTTTTTCTATATTCTTCAAAATTTGCAATTGCCTCGTCATAGTTATTCAGACAGTCTTCAATTTTTTTAACTATCAACGGAATATTATCTACTATATTATCAAATTTATAATCCTCAGGAATTGCCATATCTTCTTTTAACCTTGCACCTCCCCTTCTATTTGTTATGACACAGCATTTAAGAGAGGCGGCTTCTCGCGGCAGCCTATCACGACCCGGATGATTACCAAAATCGATATATACTTTTGATTTTTGAAGCTGCTTTATAACTTCAGTCCTGGACATATTTTGTATTGGCACAAAATTCAGATGTTTAGCGGATTTTATAATGCGCCTTGTAAAGCCAACACCTTTTGCAGGATTGTATGCAATAATATTTTCTTTTTGCGACAAATCAGTTTCTATCTTTAAAAAATCTTCATTAAGAAGCTCAGAGATGTATATAACACTATTTAGCCCGGTGCTTTCCAGAAAATTTTCAACATGTTTTGCCGAACATAAATTTACCGATGCCTGCTTAATTAAATCATCCTGTGAAAAATTATAGTTTTTATAATAAGCCAAAGCAATTTCATTTATATCAATAATAGAGGTTTTTCCGAATTTTTCAGAAAATTTATTCACCTCCCTTAACAGAAGACAAAAAAAACGCTTTTGCATCATAAATCTATTAATCAAATAATTGTCAATACTAAGCCACCAAATTACTTTACGAATATTTTTAAATTTCTTTAGAACCTGAACTGTTAGATATATCTCAGGAACAATTAAAATATTGTTTTTGTTGTCCTCTATCGAATAAGAGACCGGATTATTGTAGAATTCAAAATCTTTAGGTACCGGCGTGGGATGATCAACAGGGATGGGATAAATAAACGCATCAAAATTAAACCGTTTTCTAAAGTAAGAAACAATCTGATGTATTAATTCGGGACCTGCTGTGCGCGCATTTGCTGGAACTGCAAAATATATTTTCGTTTTATCATTAACCTCTATCACAATATGATCCATTTTATTTATAACCGGTCTGATTTCTAGCTCGCTATTCCATAAAAAAGATTATTACTAAACCTCTACAAAAAACTTTTGTTAGATAAGATTAATATTCTTTCTTTTTAAATATATAAACGTGATTAGCATAATAAATACTTCGGATAATAAAACCGAGATAGAACTGCCGATATGTTTATAATAGGGAACCAATAAAAAGGATAATCCTAAATTAAAAATGCCGGCAAAGATGATAATATTTGAAAATGCCTTTTTATAATTGAATGACAACATTGTCAATGACGTTGTTATAATATTTATACCGCCAACAAGCGGTATAAATGCCAATATTTTCAAAACAACAATCGCTTCAAGATAATGACTGCCTAACAATATTTTAACAATCAGATTTGTAAATGAAAGCACCATGACGGTAATAATTACCCCAATAAAGCCTACATATTTAACCAGCTTTCTAATAAATTTTATAGCATCTTGTTTAGATTCAGTATACAACCTGCTTAAATAAGGATATACAGAATAAAAAATAGGGCTTAAAAAATCTTCAATAGCTTTAATTATTCTCTCAGCAGCTGAATAGTACCCTACAATAATGCTATCGGCAAACAATCCAAGAATAAAGACATTCGAAGTGGTATATAAACTTGTAGCCAAGGTAGAAATGAATAGATGCCATCCTTCAACTAATTGATATTTCAAATCAGCAAAAGTTGGAATAATAAATCTTATCTTAAATGTATAGAATGCCACCCATAATGAAAGTATACCAGCCAATATAAACCCCAAGGAATTTATAATTGGTACGTACAAATAATCATTTGAACTTTTAACAACAACAAATATTGAAATCGTGAATATAATTCTCGAAATCAAGTTCAATATTGTGATGTATTTCATTTGTTCAATGCCTTGGAAGAACCATCGGGGGAACATGTTTTGCCCGATCACAATTCCAAAAGTACAGTAATACAGCAGCCATTCGCTTCTAAGTTTATCAAATGAAAAAATGATTAATGATAAAATGGATAGCGATATAAAAACAAACAAAATTTTTAATGTCATTACCGAGCTAAATATTGCCGAGACCTTTTCTTTATTTTGTCTGTAAATTGATATTTCTCTAGTCGCTGAAAAATTAAATCCATAATCTATAAAAACGTTGAAATATTGAATCAATGCTTGTGCAAATGCCAATAAACCATAGTTTGAAGGTAAAAGTACACGAACAAGGTAAGGCAATGTTATTAAAGGGATAATATAATTTGCAATTTGAAGAATACTAAGAGAAAAAAAATTTTCGAGTAATCTTTTATTGACGCCGATATTTAAATACTTTTTCAATTACCGCTATAGAAGATACTTAAAGGGTTATGCAATCTGAACAAACATTAAAAAAAGAATAGTTAAATAAAGAATAATCATGTTTCACTTACATCACCCAAAATTGAAGCTCTCTCCTCCTCCCGCAAATCACCAAAGTGTAGAAACATTGCCACAGAAGTCCAAAATACCATCGAAAATTGCCACCCTTCTATGTTTGGCTCTATCATCGAATGTACTATAACGCCTAAAAAAGCACTGACAAATGACCAGAGTAATATCTTTAATTTTACGTTCTTTTCATTGATATAATTTTTAATTGCCAAGAACAAGGAGTATCCAAGAATTGAAAGAAATAGGATCGCACCAATTACGCCGTTTTCTCCCAGCAAGCCAAGTACAATATTATGTGCTGAAGCAGCAGCGTCTGTCAATTTAAATTGCGAATAAAACCCTAAATTTCCAAAGCCAACACCTGTTATTGGATTTTCAAGAAAAGTTTTCCAAACGTCTTTATAAAAATTAACTCTACTCATGTACGAAAAGCTGTTTTCAACATTACTAATTCCTTCAAATATTATTCTTGTCATCGGATTTAGAATAACAACAATTGCAACAACAATAACCATGAGCAAAAGAGGAATAAATGTACGTCTTTTGACGGCACGTGAGAGAAAGATAAAAAGAGCAACAGTAAGTGATAAAATGCCCCCTCTTGAAAATGTGAGCATTATCGCAGCTGACATTAAGAACAAAACACCTAGAAACAATAGTCTTTTTAAAGTTGTTTTCAGCATAAATATAAATCCAATTGTAATCGGAATTAACAACACAAAAAAAGCAGCCAAATAATTTGATTTACCCCAGGCAACTTCTAAAAGGTTCTTTCTAAAAAATAATCTCACAAGCCCAATATTTACTCCACCCAAAGAGTAGAGGACATAAAATTCAATAACTGCTAATGTTAAACCCCATAAGATTAAAGTAATGATCAAACTTTTGACTTTGTTTGTTCTGTTTAGAATAAACAGTGTAAAGACAAACATCATGAATCCGGAGAAGTAATTTCTCCAATATGCAATTGAGACTTGCTTATTTATCGAACTAACTGCCACAAAAAAAGTCCAAAGAAAAAACAATGCGAATAGTATTTTAATCTCAACATGTTTCCCCCTATATATTTCATTTTCATCTAACAAAACTTTCAATAAGAAAATCACTAATAAAATAGGAAGGAATATATCTACAAGAGTTATTACAGACGGTTTTTCCCCGATATTAAATGCATCTATACCACTTATAAGTATAGTAAATAAAAACCATTGAAGTAACTTATACGGGTAATTAAAGAACCAATAAATAAAGAAGACTAGGAAGAAAAATGATATAACTTCCAATGAAATTTTAAACAAACCCATCCCCAAAAATGCAAGCGGAATCAATTCAAGAAAGATCAATAAACTAAAACTGCCTATCTTTACGTAAGAATTGTTGTTAGCGAAAATGATTTTCATTTTTGTCTATTCAAAAAGAACATTTTTCTTAGAGGTAATACTATTTCTTCATGAACCTTCCTGTATCTAATTTCATCAGCTTGCATCTTACTCCAATTTTCTGCAAACAACATCCATACAAGAGCAAAAATGAAAGAGATTAAGAAAGCAATTATTATGATGAAAGCTTTTTTAGGACCGGCTTTTTCTTGGGCGGGAACAGCTTTATCAAGGAAAAGACAAACAGGAATATCCTTTTTTTCCTCTATCTTCGCTTGTTCATATATCGGTACAATAAATTCTAATATCTTCGCTTGTAACTCGTATTCTCCTTTCAATCTAATGTATTTTACTCCGACCTCGGGAAGTTCAGAAAAAGGTGTAAATAAATTTACATCTCGTTGTCCATCAATATTCGCATATTTCATTTTATTCAGTTGAGCCTGCATTTCATTTATCATCAATTGCTTATCGGCAATTAGCGGATTATCGTTTCCATAACTTTTCTTAAATATATCTAGTTCAATTTTTTGAATTTCAATTTTCGCTTTTAACTCAGCAGCAATAGTAATAGCTGCTTTAGTTTGCTCTGCTAATGAAAAGACAGAATAATTTCTACTAAAGTTTTTTAACGAATCCTCAGCATTTTTTATATCGTTAAGAGATTGAATATACCTTTTTTCTATAAATTCCCGGTTATTTTTTGCTTCAGCAGTACCAAGATCAATACTAATCTCATTAAGCACTTCCACAAAATAATTAGCCATTTCGGCAGCTCTTTGAGGATTGTTATCAGTTACTTTTATTGTAATATTTCCTTCATCTTCAACATTAAATTTTACGTTACTATCTAATTCTTTCAGTACACTTTCTATTGGTTCACTTGCCTTAAAATCATAAACCTTCCTAAGGTCAAATTTATTTATGACTTTTTCATAGGATGATCGACTTTTCAATATAGCGAGATAATTATAAGCTTCATCAGAAACCGTTCCCAATCTTCCTAACGTTCGTGACAAATCTTTTATAGTGCTTGAAAAACTACCAATATCGCCCAATAGTCCACCCTTTGATTTTGGAGGCATTACACTCGCAGTAGAAGTATACCATTTAGGGATGAAAAAACTAATAATGGTTGCAAGAATAGTTATCAATAATACATTGAAAATAATAAACTTACGCCATTTAACAATTAAAATGGCAAAATCAATGAAAGACTTTTCTTGCTTCACAATTTGTTTCGAATTTTCCATAGTTTGGTTACCATTAATACAAATTTCGTTTTGTTTTAAATCAAAATTTATTTTTTTGCTTGAACAACTATTAAGATGACTGTTGCCACAGCTGTTACTACCGTTGAGACATATCCGAGTGTCCGCATATAATATTCAAACGGCTTTGGAACATTTTTGGGAACGTAAATGAAATCTCCCGGATCAATTTTCGAATCACTGTCTGCAGTAATCCACGCATACGATCCGCCTTTAATAATTTTCACTTCGCTTTCGGCACGCTCGCCCAATCCGCCGGCTTTGTTAATGTAATACTTATCACTTTTCTGAGGTACATACTCAACATATCCGGGATTTCTAACTTGCCCAAAAACGTAAACCAAATCTTCTCGTTGCGGGATTACAATTATATCTCCGTCTTGAACGATGTGTTTGCTTTCTGTTGTTGTATCGGAATTGATCTTGGTAAAATCAATTATACTTTTGCTTTGAAGAACCCGTAGAGTGTTGTCAAGAGCCACTGAAGACGAATCTTCCGCGTACATATCGTTCATGCGCAGCATTTTCATCTGCTCAATAAACACATCGTTCAAATATTTCTCTGTAAGAATCGTATTGAAATTTCTATCCTTCTCAAATTCATCGCGTAACGCTTTCATCTTCAATACATTTACTTCACTAGTTCCTCGCAGAAGTTCGCTTCTTTCAAGCCAGGCTTTATCGGTAAATCCGCCTGCTTTAGCAATAACATCTTTTATTGTTGTGTTATCTTTTGTGATGTAAACGTAACCCGGTGTTCTTACTTCGCCCAACACTAAGGCTTTGTAGGCTTTCTTATCGTTATCCTTAAATAGAATTCTGATCCGATCGCCAATCTGCAGTTTGTAATCATCTTTGATCGGCACATTGATAACATTTTCTTTATTTCCATCGTTGCTTAGTCTTGAAATTTCCGCGGTTGTAACATTATCGTAAGCGGGATTAATTCCGCCGGCGAACAGAATAGCATCGGAAAGTTTGTCTCCATCCACAAATTGAAATTTTGTCGGCTTGTTAACGGCGCCGCTAATCTCAACAATACTTCTCTCATCATCGTACGAAGGGAAAATGATAACGTCGTCATCTTGCAGATACGGATTGTTTGACATATCTCCGGTTAAACGATACTTCAGCAAATCAATTTTTACAGTTTCGCCGTTGCGGTGCTTCAAAGTGATATCGCGCTTGGCATACTTTTCAATTTGCGCCGTGACTTTTTTGATCATATCAATCTGGTTTAGCCCGGAGCGCATATTCAATTCGGCTTCGGTGAATACTTTTGTGATGAAATGATCAAGACGTTCCGACTTGTACGCCGTGAACGAACCGGTGACTATAAAATCACCGCCGATTGTTACTGTGATCGGTTGAAACATCGAAAGGTTACTCTGCTTGCTCAATTGCTGGTTATCATCCTGAGCAAACAAAAGAGAAGCGAAACAAACAAAGACAACAACAAATATTTTTTTCATATAGTTTTTCTAATTCTTATTAAATCTGTGAGCGTATTGTTCGTTATAATAATTTTGATATTCACCCGAGATAATTCTCTCCCACCAATTTTTATTTTGCAGATACCAATCGATTGTATCGCTGATGGCATTTTCAAAATTGAATTCCGGTTTCCATCCGAGTTCATTTTGGATTTTCGAAGAGTCGATCGCGTAACGCCTATCATGCCCGGGGCGATCTTTAACAAACTCAATCAGTTCTTCACCTTTTCCCAATTTTTTCAGAATCAATTTAACAATCTCTATGTTTTTCATCTCTCGACTGGCACCAACATTGTAAACTTCGCCAACTTTTCCGTTTTCAAGAACCAACTCGACAGCTTTATTGTGGTCAACCACGTAAATCCAATCGCGAACATTTAATCCGTCGCCATAGACAGGCAATTTTTTGTTGTTGAGAGCGTTAATAATCATAAGCGGAATTAGTTTTTCCGGAAATTGAAGCGGGCCATAATTGTTAGAACACCTTGTAATCACTACCGGCAATCCGTATGTATGATGAAACGCGAGCGCCGCCATATCTGCAGCCGCTTTGCTTGATGAATATGGACTGTTGGGACTTAATGACGTTTGCTCTGTGAATAATCCGGTTGGACCAAGACTTCCGTAAACTTCATCGGTTGAGACTTGCAGAAATTTCTCAACGTGATATCGGCGTGACGCTTCTAACAAAACAGTTGTTCCTATTACGTTTGTTCTGTAGAAAATTTCCGATCCTAAAATGCTCCTATCAACGTGAGATTCTGCGGCGAAATTTACAACAAATTTTATTTCAAATCTCCTAAAAAGATAGTCCACAAGTTCATTGTTGGTAATATCGCCCTTTATGAAGTTGTAATTATTTTTCCCTTCAACCGGCTTCAAGTTTTCAAGATTGCCTGCGTAGGTCAGTTTGTCGAGATTAACAATGAAATAATCGTCGCGCTTAGAAAGGATATAATTGATGAAGTTGCTTCCAATGAATCCCGCGCCGCCGGTAACCAATATTTTTTTCACCTTACCCATCAAAATGCAAACAACCCAAAATAAATACCGGTCTGAATAAAAAATGAATTGCTTTTCAAATCCGACGGCACTCCTCTCAATATTTGATTGTTGTCAACCTTCCATTCGTTGTTGAAAGAGAAAATATAACCTCCTCCAACTCTGAAGGCGATAAATCTGTTGAGGGGGATATCAACATTCAATGTTGGTGTTATAGTGAAAAATGTGTTTGTGTATTTTCTGCTAATATTCAAATCATAGACAAGTCTAGAAGAAAGATGTGGGGGTGATGTAATGCCTTCCCAAATATAATTATCCTGGTTCTTATAGAATTGTATGCTGGATGAGCCTACGCCAATTATGGTTCCAACAGAAACAGCAATTCTATTTATAAACGGTAATGTATATTCAACTGTCAATCCACCAAGACCGTAGCTGTAATCAACTTCTTTGTTAAATCCTTCGCTTGTCCCTGTAGTGCTTATCGATCCGCTTATTCCCATTCCGCCGATTCTCAAATTGTCTATTATCATAATGTAAGCATAACCGGAGCCGCCCCAGGTAAACATACCGGAGGTAGAAAGCCCGCTTATACCAAATTGTTTAACGAGATCATTCACGGGATTTACATTTGGAAAAACATAAACCGGAGAAAACCCGCCTGCTGCGCCAAATCTTCCGACCCATCCAACCTCATCGCCTTCTTGAGCCGTTACCGGAAGGGCTAAGATTACTAATAAAAATAAGGACAATAACTTTTTCATAGGGTTTAGATGTGTGACTTTTTGATTGGTGAAATTAGTAATTCCAAAGACAAAATAAAAATTTAATCCTCATTATGCGAAGAGAAATCCAATTGAGCGCAACGATGTAATGGCACACGGATGAACACGGATTAAATAGATTAGCACGGATTTGTGATTCCTTTCATTTGAACGAAAGGAGATGTTTGCTTGATTTCAAAACAACTTCTTTGCGAGAGACTTAATAAAATATTCGAAAGGAAAATTCTAAAAAGATTTCTTCTTAGGATAAACAAAAATCTAAATCAAATATTAATTGATGTTACGCAAAATCTATAGAATGTCATGCTGAACTTGTTTCAGCATCTAGAAACAGCGCAAAAAAAGAGATTCCGAAACAAGTTCGGAATGACAAATGTCCCCTTCTGTGTAACTTCAGTTATTAAGCAAAGAATTTGAGTGTACGGGTATTGAGTTTTCCATTACTGCAAATCTGTACGTTGGTTTTGCAGACCTGTTAGGTAGCATTGCAAACGGATTTGTCAACTCTGCAAAGCAATTGTGCGGCGTTAAAATGATGTAAGCAAGCATTGCAATGACATTGTTCAAGTCTGCAACGGGATTTGTAAGTTCTGCAATGAGACAAGTTGGGCTGGAAATGGCATTAGTAAAGCTTGAAATCGTATTAGTAAACTCTGCAACGGCATTTGTTAGTCTTGCAATGATACATGTTGGTCTTGCAATGAGATAAGTTTGGCTTGAAATGTCTCAAATTCGTTCAGAAATACGATTAGTTTCGTCAAAGTTGCTTTTTTTTGCATAGAAAGAGGTTTTGAAGGCAATTAAGGTAGCCGCCATTATCAAACGGCGGCGCACAAAGAAGTGTTTATTACTTTGCAACTATCATCTTCTTAATCGACTGGAAATTGCCCGCCGTTAGTTTGTAAACGTAAGTCCCACTTGAAAGTTTTGAAGCATCAAACTCTGCTTCAAATGTGCCGGCCGGTTTCATTTCATTTACCAAAGTTGAAACTTCTCTACCAAGCATATCATAAATTCTCAGCGTTACAAAATTAGCTTCGGGCAAAGAGTAGGAAATCTTTGTTGATGGATTAAACGGATTTGGATAATTCTGATTCAGCGAGTAGTAAGCCGGAATTTCTTCTTGAGTAGATTCCTTTTCCAGTTTCAGTGCATTGTCATTATTATCCGCAACAATACTTGCTTGCGGCGGAGGGGTGTTAACAACATCAACATAAAATTCATTTGATACTTTAGTTGTGTTACTTCCGTCGCGAACTGTGCAGCGCAATTTAAAACTTCTTAGGTCATATGGATAAAAAGGTTTGCTAAATGTTGGAGAGTTTGTTCCAACTGGAACCCATTGACCGCTTATGACAGAGTTGGGACCAATTACTCTACTGGTATTGGCACTTAATAAATTTGCGCCATTACTGAAATAATATATCTCCCATTGATATGTAAATGGTGAAATACCATCAAGAGGTTGAACCCACCAATGACCAGTTCCTCCTTGATAAAGAGTGAAGTCCCCAATTAAAGATGCTCCAGATAATGGTTTCGAAAAAAATGACTCTCTTTCGAATAAGTAAAGTAACCCGGCCGTTGCACGAATAGCATATATCAACGAATTTGAACCAATACTATTTAACTCATCTGTCCAACTACCAAATTGATTCGGGATGTTATTAATTATGCTTGACATTTCGGAGTAGTCATCATTAGTATATTGATCCAATAAGTTAAAAGAACGATTTCCCACAAATGTTTCGTTGCTATATCTGTAGCAATTATAGACATCTGCAATTTGCGCTGTTGTATAAAAAAGATATTTCAATGGGTTCTTTTTAGATCAAGCACTTATTACACCTCCTTGATTAATCGCATTTAGATAAGTCCAGTTCTCAGCTGGGAAAGCTGGTGGGATTGAATTACAACTCGAACCTGCACCCGACCAGTACTTACCGCCAATTTCCATTTCGTATCTATCACCTTTAGCCACATCACATGGATGTGATCTTATTCTAACATGCGCAGGGACACTCATATCCGCTAAAAGGTGACATAATCTTCCAAGAATGCTACCAGCAAAAATTACGTCATAATAATTATCACTTTGAACAATTTCAATTGGTTGAGAAAAATTAACTACGCTGTTTTCTGTAACAACTCCAGTAATATAATATCGTCTATTCTTCAATAAGTCCGGGAGTGTGCTATATTTTATTTTCATATACAAATAAACCTGAGTCGGGGAAAACCCTTGGGCAACTAATGCTGTTTGTTCTTTTGATGTATAAGGAAAAGAAAAGGGGCCAGGCATATAAAGATCTTGATTTCCACCCCAAAGAATTTCAGCCTTTTTAAACGCATTTTCAAATTGACCGCTAGCATATTCAAGACTGTTTAAAGAATAGGGAGCTAAATCTGGATTCCAAAAATGGGAAGCCGAAACAGAAGTACATTATCTGAATGGTATTGGAAAACCACAATATCCAAAAACAATATCAGAATGATCTTCGGCCCAAGCGCCTCCTAGCGCGTGTGTAATTGAATAATGAGATGGTTCGCCATATGAATAAAAATTTCCATTTGAGTCTCTGAAGTAGCTGTCAAAAAGGGACGGCATTTGACCATATTGATTTTGTAAAAGTAAATACGCCTGTTTTATAATGTATTGATGTACCCATTCTTTGTGTGCTTTAATTGAGCTGGAACAAATAATAAATAAGGAAACAGTAACAAGAAAGATCATCTTTTTCATAATGAAACCCCTATATTTAGTAAAAAATCATTTATTAAAATTCCATGATACACCAATAATTCCAAATGTAATTATTGGCTTATTATTAAATAGACTAATATCAAGACCTCCTTCTACCTCCAGA
>JAMCWE010000098.1 GCA_023475265.1 Bacteroidota bacterium | reverse complement strand
GGTTGCACGAAGTGTTGATTGAACAGCGGCAAAGTGTTTTAGATGGTAAAGGAATGATTGTAGCAATGAGCCGTAGAATTGCTATTGATTTATATAATGAAATAATTGAATTAAGACCGGAATGGCATAATGACGACCTTGCTAAAGGTGAAATAAAAGTTGTAATGACAGCCGCAAGTTCAGATGGTCCAGTCTTGGCAAAACATCACACAACAAAAGAGCAACGCAGAAATCTTGCCGATAGAATGAAAGATCCCGCCGATCCTCTCAAACTCGCAATTGTTCGCGATATGTGGCTCACCGGTTTTGATGTTCCCTGTTTGCACACTCTTTATATCGATAAGCCAATGCGCGGTCATACTCTAATGCAAGCTATCGCTAGAGTCAATAGAGTATTCAAAGACAAAAAAGGCGGACTCATAGTTGATTACCTTGGAATCGCAAGTGATCTAAAGAAAGCTCTCTCATTTTATTCTGATTCCGGCGGTAAAGGCGATCCTACAGAAACAATCGATAAAGCTGTTGAATTGATGCTCGAAAAATTGGAAGTTGTTCAGCAGATGTTTAACGAAGAAAGTAAAACTCAAAATGCAATCAGCGTGGAAGAACCTACAGCTTATTACAAAGGAAGTTATAAATTTAATTATCCCCGTTTCTTTACTGCAGAACCAAAAGAAAAACTCTCAATACTTCTGCAAGCTGAAGAACATATTCTTGGTCTGCAAGATGGAAAGAACAGATTCATTCGAGAAGTAACTTATTTGAACCAAGCGTTTGTTTTGGCCATGCCACATCAAGAAGCGGTTGCAATCAAAGAAGAAGTTGCATTCTTTCAAGCTGTTAAAGCACGCTTAGTCAAATTCATTCCTGAAAGTTCCTCTCCCTTTGGGAGAGGCGGAGGTGAGGGCCTTGAATCTGCTATCAAACAAATAATTGATGAAGCAATTAGTTCCGATAAAGTGATAGACATTTTCGAAGCTGCTGGATTAGAAAAACCGGAAATCTCAAAACTCGAAATCCTTTCCGATGAATTCCTTCTCGAAGTTCAAGGAATGAAACATAAAAACCTTGCAATAGAATTATTGAAAAAATTATTGAACGATGAAATAAAGATTAGAGCAAAATCAAATATTGTAGTAAGCAGAAAATTACTTGAGATGTTGGAAAGCTCTATTAAGAAATATCAAAATAATTTGCTCACAACTACAGAAATCATTCAAGAACTAATCAACATTGCAAAGCAAATAAAGGAATCGGATAAGGAAGCAGAAAAACTTGGATTAACAAAAGAAGAAGTTGCCTTTTATGATGCTTTGGAAACCAACGACAGCGCAGTAAAAGTTCTTGGTGATGATACTCTAAAAGTAATTGCAAAAGAAATTGCTGATAAAGTTCGAAAGAATGCTACAATCGATTGGACAATTCGCGAAAGCGCAAGAGCTAAATTAATGGTGCTTGTAAAAAGAACTCTTTCAAAATACGGCTATCCACCGGATAAGCAGCAGAAGGCAATTGATACAGTTCTCAAACAAGCAGAACTTTTTGCGGATTACATAACGACTAATTGAAAATTAATCTATACCAATATTTGTTTTCGTTAATGATCCCGAAGTTCAAGAAAAAGCCGGTGCAGCTTTAGAATATTGTAAAATACGCATCAGAATATAATTCTCAATATGGCGGCAAACCCTGGAAATATGTTCTTATCCCCCATAGTTCTGTAATGTTGAATATGAGTTTCAAGTTACTATCGTATAGATAAAAATGGAATCTTTCATTAAGTTCAAATGTAATTTGCAGTCAAATGAGAGGTCTGTTGAAAGCTGCTCAAAAGGGCATTATATAAATTAGAGATTACTAAATAGTATACAAATAAAATATCTTTTGGTCTTTATCTACAATTATTATTATGTAGTGAAATACCTTAAGAGTAATTTCAAGTTTCGTATTTACTCATTTTCTTGGATTACATATTATGTCCATATTTAATTATCTCGTGCAAGAATTCAACAGATATATCTCTGAAATCGAACAAAGTCAAAAGCAAAAAAGATTTCTTTACCCAATTAGTCACTCTGATCCAATCTTAATTAAATTACTTTCTCACGTGTCAAAATCTGGTTTCGTCATTTTACCTGTCCCTGGTAAACCGGATTGGAATCCCAATAACGATGTTTTCCAACTAGAAAGAAATTTAGCTTTGAATGGAATCAATATCACTAGAGCGTATTTATTCCCCATCCGTCATCTCTTGTATGATCCCATTGTGCAAAAACATATTGGACTTGATAAAGAATCTGGTATTGAAGTTCATCTACTATATATTGGGAATCTCCTTAAAGAAAACAGATTACCCCATATTGATTCACTAGATATTGGTATATGGGATGATGAGGTTATTACTAAAAAACTTGTTTCTAACTCGGATCATAGTGTTTCTGAATTACTTATCTCATGTGAAGAAGAAGATCTTGAAGTATATAAAAGAAATCTCGAAGAAATAGAAAAATATTCTGAAATACTTTCCTTCAGCGATACTAATACTGATCATCCTGATCTTGAAGAACCAATGTTAGCTACAGCTCCTGTGGCAGAATTTTTATCTAAAGTGCTTTGTAAAGGTAATCATATCTCAGAAGATTGTTCTTGGTATCACTCTATTTGGCAATATCTAAGAATATTCGACGCTGTTTCAACTCCAACCTGGCACTCTTCTTTTTATGCAACTGCTTTGACTCGTGTTTTTAAATCCTCTAATAAAAGTGTTTCAATATTAATTTCTGGAACTGCCGATTACTCTATGCTAGCTCATGTTTTATGGACCTTAGAAAAGAATGTTGATATTAGTTATAAAATAACAGTTCTTGATTTATGTGAAACTCCTCTATTTTTATGCAAGTGGTATGCAAAGTTGCACAACACAAATGTCGAAATTATTGCTGAAGATATCTTCAAATATTCTCCATCAAATAATTTTGATCTAATTATAACAGATGCCTTCCTAACACGCTTCCCGTATGAAGATAGAAAGAAAGTCCTAATAAAATGGAAATCTTTATTAAATGAAAATGGAAGTATTGTTACAACTGTAAGGTTAGGTGGGGATTCACTTGGTATCCCGCGTAAAGGAAGCGAAAAGCAATCCAATCTTTTCGCTAATAACATTAAAATGAATTATACTTTTTGGCGTAATTTTCTATCCATATCTTTAACTGAATTAGAAGAAAAAAGCAAACAATATGCATCTAGTATGACTAGCTATTCAGCTGGTCAAAAAAAAGATGTCGTTAATATGTTCTCTGAGTGTGGATTCAATATTATTGAATCAATAGAAAAAGAAGTTAAAGGAGAGCTAGAACCTACTGTATACTTGGAAATTCATGCAAAGAAATAAATGGAAATATTATAGTGAAAAATGAATTCGTTACTAAAATTGAATATTTAATATCGGAACTTACATTTCCCATCCCCGTAATTGAGTATGATGATCAGTCTGAATATTTGATTACAAAAAATCCTATAATATGGCGAGATCTTCGTGTTAATTTTTTATTAATTAAGAATTGTCTCTCATTCGAAAAAATAATTAACGAGACAAAAAATTCTTATGCAGAAAGTCTCATATTTGTTCTTTTACCAGAAATATTTCCATCTTTATCATATTTAGTTCTTGAGAATTATCTAGTTTTTTTCCCAATTGATGTTCAATCTATCGAACAAAATAAATGTAATCTGCCTGATTTAATAGATTATAAGTTCCATAGATTGTTTTACCTGAGTCGCACATTTGAAGATACATTATTCGATCAAAAATTATTTGATGAGTTCCTTCTTAATTCTAAAATACAGAATAAATATTCATCAAATCTTTCTTCAGTGTTAAAAAATCGTCAGTTGAATCCAGCTGATTGGGTTGACCATCCTCTCTGTGATAAAATTAAATCCTCATTTGAAAAAGATGATCTACAAGTTTTGGTTGGGGCTAGTTCTTCTGGTAAAACTACTTTAGCATTCCAAATTGGTTGGAAAGAAAACCTCAATGGGAAATTGGTCAATTATATGAATATGAATCAATTTCAAAATGTTACTCTAAAGTTTTCATTATTTCTTCTTGAACTACAGAAGGGCAATAACAGTTTATTGATCATTGATGATATTCAATCAAACCCTAATTCAAGTATTTTTATTTTTCGTATTATTGAACTTACTCGTAAGTGTTCCATTATTCCTCTATGTCGTTTGTTATTATTAACATGGCCTAATTTTGTAGAAACCCTTTCTAATGAATTATCAGATTCAAAAGTTTTGCATATAACATCTGAACAGATCAGAAATGGTTTAATTAAAAAAACATTCCCCGATCTAATTGACAAGAGAGTTCAAGAAATTATTGACTCTTACGGATCAGACTTGTTTTTATTAAATGCGTGTTTGAAATATTTTGAGAAAAACAATTTCATCCCATCTAATTCTGATCTTGCTGAATACTTTTTAAGTCTATGGCATGATCAAAGTGATGCTTTAAAAGAAAACGATGCAAAACGAATTCTTATTGTTGTTTGTGCATTGGGTAGGTTCGATCTATATATCAGCAAGCCATTTTTATTTGAAGTATCTGGCTGCCATGAAGAAACTCTTGATTTATTAATAGAAAAGCAAATATTAAGATATATTCAAGGCTTATTAACTATTGGACATCGTTCATTTGCTATTTTGTTAGGTGATTTTCTTGAAAGCGAAAATATATGGCTGGAAGTCGAAAAGAAAAATGGTCCACGCAATATCTCTGATACTATTCTTCTCTTTTTAAGATCACTCCCTCCACCTAAAACTTTAGAAACATTAAGATTATTACAAAATCAATCGGGTTTTAAAGGCAATATTAATTTATCTCAGAGGACTGGGGCACTTATTGAAGTTTGGAAAGCTTTTGAGTCAGTTCTTGAAAGAATTTCTTCTCAACAAGAGATTGATCCATCATGGGGTAAGACACCATCATCTGTCATGTTTGCCACTCAGTCATTGTGTGCAATTGGAAAAAATAAAGAAGCCGAAAAAAGCATGAATTTCCTGCGCACTATATGGCATACAGATCAGAAAAACGACATATTTATTGATTTGAGTAAATTACCGACAAAGGAAGATTTTGAAAAGATACATGATAGAATGGTTGAAGAGGACCATAATTACTTAGTCAATAATAGTGTTCTAAAATGGGAATCAAGCCAATCACTTAATATGTCATTAATGCATAAAAACTGGTTACTAGGTGTATTACTTACCGCAGAGGCTACTTATGATGATAAAAGCGATTACAAGAAAAAACTTCTTGAATATATATTCAGAACTCAATTAAATAGCGGTGCATTTTATCCTGAAAGAGTTCCATGGGTTACCGCGAGAATTCTTATCGGATTAGCAGCTGCGGGCGTTACTTCTGCTTATAGTCCTAATGTAAGAAAAGCAATTGATTGGTTATTAAAACCACAAAGTGAGGGTGGTGCGATCACGGATGGTATTTGGCATTCTGGCACTGGTAGTTGGAATACAGATTTGGAAGTAACCTCTATGTGTGTATTAGCTCTTATAAATTCTGGAGTTGATCCAAACGATTTGAGACTAAATAGAGCTAAAACATTCATTTACTCTAGTAAAACTCAATGGGTAAATCCTACAAATATTCTTGATGGCGCATTAGCTGCTGAGGCTTTTATCACTCTTGGTGGAAGTTGGGATGACATTGCAAATGAAGTCAAGGAAATTTCCCAATGGACACGTGCTGAATCATTTTGGAAATCAGCGAATAAAGGCTCAAATGAAACTTTTACTCAGTCATGCAGAGTATCTCAAATTTCTTCACATTTAGTCAATATTGGTTGGTCAGCTATTAAAATTGATTTACCCGCTTTAGTAAATGCATTTACAATACCAAGAATTATAATCACCAAGAAAGAATCTAAAGATGAAGTTCGTCCAATTATTTCAACCAATTCATTAGATCGTTCGTTAACAAATGCCTTGAATCAGTTAGAAATGATAAAAAAAATTGGATTATCTGATTTAACAGTGGTCGGTGATTATAAACGCTTTGATGAAAAAGTGAGAAATCGATTAATCGATTGGAAAAGAAGCATTGTTAATCCGTTGATAAATAAATCATCCGCACACGAGAATTTTCTAATATGGGCTGCTCCTGGTAGTGGAAAAACATTTTTCATTCAAGAGATTGCAAAGGAAATCAAAAATGATATTGACTATATTGAGATAAATCTTGCTCTAATGAGTAAAGAAAAAGTTATTGATTCTTTGCAAGAAGCTAAAAATAATTCACGTTCAGTTTTATGTTTGATTGATGAAGTAGATGCTCGTTCAGATGAAACATGGCCATATGAAGAAATTTTCTCTTTCTTAGACTTGAATACTAAGGACGATAAAAAAATTGTTTATGTTTTAATCGGAAGCTCCAGTAGTGGTATTGAAGGATTGACGCTAAATATTTCTAAGCGATTAAAAGGAAAAGATCTTGTTGATCGAATACCTAATGATCGTAGATTCACAATCCCCAAGCTTGAGGAGATGGATAAAGTAATTCTGTTTGTTCATCAAATACTATTAGCTTCCAAAAAACGAGGGGGAAATCTTATTCAGTTTGAGAAACTGGCTCTATATTATATAATTTTAAATGAATCATTGAGTTCTCCTAGGCAACTTAGAGATTTTGCTATTTCAGCGGTTCAACGCGTTGCTATTGATGAAGATAAATTAAGATATGTCGATTTATTTGCAAAGGGAAATCCTGAAAGTCATCGTTTCTGGTCAAAGGAACAACCTCTATCAGAAAGACTTTCAGAAACTTTTATACTTTTTGAATAATACTAAGGAGCATAGCCATGCATAAAAAATTTAGTGCAATCATAATTCATGGAAGTTTTGGAGATCCAAATGAAAACTGGTTTCCATGGTTAGACAAGGAATTAACAAAAATAGGTGTTAGTTGTATTCGTCCTCAACTTCCTACTCCAACTGGACAATATTTAGAAAATTGGGAAAAGATATTTTGGGCAAACATAAAATCAATAGATGAAAATACTATTTTAATAGGTCATAGTTTAGCCCCTGCTTTTATTCTCAACATATTACAACAAATTAAAAAGCCAGTATTTTCAACTATTCTTGTTTCTCCATTTATCAGAAAACTTGGATTACCTGAATTTGATCGTGTAAATATTTCATTCATCAAGGGTCCATTTAATTGGCTTAGAATAATAAAAAATGCTGGGAAAATAAGAATATTTGTAGGTGATAATGACCCTTACGTGCCTTATGTAGCAGTTCAAGAGGTTGCATCAAAGTTAAATGCAAAGATATCAGTGATTCACAATGGAGGTCATTTAAATGCTGAAGCTGGATTTACTAAATTCCCACTTTTATTGGAAGAACTAATTAAATTAATGAAGTAATTTATTATTAATAATTTTTTTTCAACTAATAATTGTTGTTGACTATTAATAAACAAATTTTAATTGTCATTCAGTATTTACTAATTATTAGGATATTTTTAGGAATAACTTTTCCCTAAGTTATAATACGAATTATTATTTCCTAATTTTTTCTACAATTTTTTCACCTGTCCGACCTACTACATAACCGCCTAAACCAATTTGCAATAAAGTCCATGCTTCATTACTGAGACGAAATGCTAACCAACCAAAAGAATCACACACAACAAGAATCAAAAAAGTAAGCATCGTGATTGGTCTCCAATTCCGCTGCAGCCAGTTTTGTCCTTTCGCTTCCGCTTCAACAATCCTTCCTTGAGAATCAAGTAGCTTCGCTTCATATTCTAACGCCTTACCTAAAAATTCATTCTCAATTTTCGTTAGCTCATTTTTGAGTTTTCCCCTTTCTTCATCCGTTGTTGTAAGATTATCAATCAGATCAGTGATTGGTTTTACAATTCCACCTAAAAAATCTAATACTCCCATCTTAACCTCCTTCTTTGTCTGACAACTGATGGCTGATCGCCGACAGCTTAATTGAATAAATCTCCCGGATAATATTCTTCTCAACTTCACTCAATTTATTATGAAGATCTTCGAACCTGGACAAATAATTTTTCTCGATCGAAGATGATTTCTTTTTCGTTTCATCAACATCTTTCTCAATCCGCTTTATCCTGGACCAGAACAACATATTCACCAAACCCAGAAGCCCTCCAATTATCCATAGATAAATATTCTCACTCATTTTTTACCAAACGACTGTTAACTGATCACCAACAACTTTCTCATAAACAGTTTTTCCATAAACTTTCTTCGAAATCATCACATCCTTTCTATTCTTCTCACCATTCCAAGAGACATGAATCCATCCCGCCTCGACTCGCCTGTCAAGGCGAGGCTGGTTCCCGAATTCATAGATCAATTGATCAAATGAAAAATTTTGTAAGACTATGTTGAACACATCAACTAAAATCATGGATGGAACGATGAAGTCCGCAGCTTTCCCTTCGAGATGTTGGGAATTGAATTTGCCACCGACAGCAGCATTGACTTCAAACGAACGAAAACCCGAATTAATAAAAATTGGAAGAGCAATAATTTCCCTGAGAGGTTGAAGAACATTCACACAAAGTAATCTCAAATTCTCAATCTGTTTTTCATTCGGCTCATTTCTGTAACCATGCCTTTCCGCAACCTGAGATATTGTAAACTCATCAAGATTAAAATTCTCAGTTAATTTCATATTCTACTCCTCATTCTCAATTCGAAATTCTCAATTCTCAATTGCCTCTCCACTGTAATTCATCTTACATCAGACAAAAATGTAACTTGTTCCGAACTCGATTCGGGATGGATAGGCAACCTTGTGTGAGGGTCTCAGCTCAACTTGCCCCGTGAGATAATTATTATAAATCAATTTTATCCATTCAATGAAAAAAATAAATTTACAACTAATGTTACACTATAGAATATCTCACGGGGTCAACATGTGACAGCCAGTATTACATAACGAACATTATGCTAAAGTCTTTGGTCAGTCCCAACGATTACTTTGTAGTTCTGTCATCTCAGCATAATGTTGCATTATGCAAACTGGCACTTGCCCCGTTAAGTCTTATTCTCTCTTCAAAACAATCAATGCTACTCGAATACTTAACGGGGCAGCATTTGGTCGCCTCATCATCGTTCACTCCGGTCGTGGATTCCCACACACCTTCGTTCGCTTACATGTTTTAGTCGCTCGTTCCGTGTCGCCGATTCCGGCACACACGGAATTTACCCCATTGACTAACGGGGCTCGCTCCATCAAAAAAAATCCGCGTCAATCAGTTTAATCCGTTTAATCTGCGTTCTATTCATTTCACGTGATTTTCATTCTCTTTTGAAAACAAGAGAAAAGAAATCATAAACATCGAGCGTTGACGAACTTCTATGTGGTAGATAATTTTGAAGAAAAGATTTGATGAAATGAGATGAACAAAAAAATATTCGATATCACTCGGATTAGAACTGATTCCAAATTTCAGAAGTACAAAGAACTTGGACTGATCAATGAATTGGTTCTTCGCAATCTTCAAATCAAATCTGAATACTTGGAATTGCGTAAAACTCATAGTCAAATCGAATCAATCTTTCAACTTTCTGAAAAGTATAATTTGTGTTACGATTCTGTTAACACAATCCTTTTCCGAAAAAGAAAAAATAAGCCCGTTTCTTTTCCCTCATCAAACAAGCCCCTAACAAGCATGTAACAAGCCACTGCCAAGCCATAGGACAGCATCATATCCAATTTCTTTTACTTTCCCATTATTACAGTGAACACGGTTATTCAATCCTATAAAATTGCCAGTGTAGTTTAGTAACTCATAACTCAAAATTCATAACTAATAATTGAGGTAATATTATGGCAATCGTAAATGGAAATGTCATTGGGAATTTATCCGGGAAGCTTGGCAACCTTTCAGCGAGAACAGTTGATGGACACACTGTATTAGCAGCTCGTCCATCCAGCTTTAATGCAAGCCAAGATCCTGCTGTCTTGGAAGTTCGAAAGAAATTCTCAGTTACTGCAAAATTTGCCAGCGCGGTTCTTGCACTTACTTCTCTCGTTGCAATCTGGAAGAAAGTTAAAAATGTAGCCGGTTCAGTATTTAACGAAGTCTTTCAAAGCAACTTCGCTTACTCTTCATCTGAGAAACCTACGGAACAGAACATTCTTACACCGGAAGGTTTTCCTTTGCAGATTGCTGTTGCTGCAGTAGCAGCTGACAAAATCACTGCAACAATCCCTATCTTGAATACTGTTTCTGTATTCGGGGCAGATGAAGTTAATCTTTCTGCAAATGCTCTTGTCTGCTACCATGATCCTGCAAATGCAGAAGACGAGCCGTACAAGATCATTTCTCTTTCAAAAGAAGTTGCCGCACACAACTTCGCCCAGACATACGATTTAGAAATCGATCTGAATGCAACTCAGAAAAACATTGCTGCAAAGTACCAGCACAGTATTTTGTATGTGTGTGTCGTCACCAAAACTGCTGATGGTAAGGTTGTCCAGAACTCTTCAACCTTCACCAAACTTTCCTAATCACATTATTGATGGGTTGCCTGCAAGGGGCAACCCATTTTTATTAACCACTAATCAACCGCAAGGATGGGCTCAGTCACGGGTTTTAATGGTGTCACGCTTTTTGTATAGAACACAATAATTTTTTCTTAACGCCTCAACAAAAAATATTCGTTTCACTGCTTATTGTTCGTTCAACTCATTGATTCGTTTCACTCACAAAAAGCAAAACGTTTCACTATTTCTTGTTTCGGCTAAAAAAAATTATCCCACAATCGCCAAAAATCCCGCCACGACCAAAACCCGCGCCTTCGCCAACAATCTTCTGCATCCATCCAAATTATTTTCTCACATGATGTGAAATCTATTTTGCCCGCCGGCAAACAAGCTTAGTGTTATTCGAATCTTAGTAGTCAGTCGGGGCAAGGGTATATGAAACTTGTCTTGCCCTTGCTTTTTTCATTCGTCTCTCATTAAAAAGCGGGCAATACTGCGCCCTTGCCTTGACTTATCATCTTTTCTTACACCATCATGGTAACAAGTCATTTTTTCGCAAAAGATCGCCTAAGCGGGCAAAATATGTTTTTTAACAGCGCAAAAGGTCGGGTTATGGCATCTGTAAAAGTTCATTATTCTAAACGGCACAAAGGTTTTCTAATTCGGTTAGTTCAATCAAATCAAAATTTCTTTGTAAATGTATTCACTCCGTCCGGTTCTTTTCATTCACAATCATTCAAAACATATAACGCAGCATATACCTTCCTAAATGCTTTTATCAAATCAATTAAAAAATCTTAAAGGAGTTTAAGCCATGTTATCACAAGAAAAAAAACAACAATTAAGACAAGAGAAAAAAGAAAAGATAATCCGCATTAGAAAAACTCTTTCTGAAATGACAGAAGAACAACGTCAAGCTGTAGCGAATAAATTCGGCATCGTTACAGTTGAAGGGCATTTACTAACATCTCACAATCAATGCTTTTTAGTTGCTCAGTCAGAAATAAGCTTTTCTATTGTTGGTGGCTTTCAACAGTGGAAGAAAGCCGGCAGAATTGTTCGCAAAGGTGAGCACGGCTTTTTAATCTTTGTTCCATCTAAAGCCAAGCAAGAAAATAATTCAGAAATGATTTCAGATGATGAAGATGTTCACTTTTTTACTGCAACCGTGTTTGATATTTCACAAACTGAAATACTCGCAGCCGACGAGAGTAATAAAAACCCGGGAGTTGAATAATCTTCCGGTTCTTTCTCTTAATTGTCTATTTCACTATTTTGGAAATGAAAAAAGTTCGAAGCCGATCAGAAGTTATTGTTCTTGAAAACACAGAAAAGTTTTATTGGTACGGCAGCCATGAACTTTCTTTTTAGTGTATTCAATAAAAACATGTTTGGTAGGCAAAAAGGACTAGGACTCGAAAAGTCCCTACTAAAGTCCCTACAAAATTGTAAAAATCAGCATGACAGTTCAAACTTCCAGAAAACAAAAAAGCCCGATTATAATTTATAATCGAGCTTTCTTAGAGCTGGCGGGCGGACTTGAACCGTCGACCTGCTGATTACAAGTCAGCTGCTCTACCAACTGAGCTACGCCAGCATTTATTTTATTACTCGCAATCTTTTAAGAACTTTCAACCTGCTGATTAT
>JAMCWE010000230.1 GCA_023475265.1 Bacteroidota bacterium | reverse complement strand
GATCGAAACGGAGAATCAGTAATTAGCGGTTATAATTTAAAGATGAGTAAAAGCGAAGAACCCGATTCTTCCGTTTATATAAAAGAAATTGGCGATCCTAAACAGTACAAAGAAATTGTCTTTTGCGGATATGGTGAACCGACTCTTCGCTGGGATGTTGTGAAAGCTGTTGCAAAATATGTAAAAGAAAATGAAGGCAGAACTAGATTAATTACTAATGGTCACGGTAATCTAATTAACAAAAGAGATATCGTTCCAGAACTGAATGGTTTGATAGATGTTGTTTCTATCAGCTTTAACAGTGCTGATCCGCGTCAATATTCGGAAATTATGGGATTGGAAACAAGATATTTTAACGAGATGATCAGCTTTGCTAAGGACGCAAAAGATTATGTAGAGAAAGTTGTAATGACTGTTATTACAATGGATGAAATAAATATTGAGCGTGCTAAAAAAACAGTTGAAGAAAAAATTGGTGCAGAGTTTAGAGTAAGGCAATACTTTTAATAATTAAAAATTTCTAATCAAATTTATATCAGGTAACTTTCTTGAAAATAAAATCCTATTTATTCCTTTTCCCGCTCCTTTTTATTTCTGTTTCTTTTTCACAAAACAATCATGAACAATTAAGTTCAAGAATTGATTCAGTGTTTGCTAATAAGTTTTTCGAATCAACTTTGATGGGGATAGATGTTTACGATCTGACAGCAAAAGAAAATTTGTACAGCAAAAATGAAAATCTGCTTTTTCGTCCGGCATCTAACTTAAAAATTTTAACAACCTCAGCAGGATTAGTTTTCCTTGGTCCTGATTATAAGTTCAAAACTTCACTTTATTATACCGGCAAAATCCTAAATGGGACTTTATACGGTGATTTATTTGTAGTCGGCGGCTGCGACCCGGATTTTTCATCTAAAGACATAGATTCTCTTGCAGCAATTATAAAAGCGAATGGCCTCCACGAAGTTACGGGAAATCTTTTCGGTGATGTGTCTATGATCGATTCACTTTTCTGGGGCAACGGCTGGATGTGGGACGACGATCCTTCAACTGATGCACCTAATCTAACTTCATTAAATATTAATACCAATTCAGTTGGAGTAGTTGTTAAACCATCATCAATTGGTGAAAAGGCAATTGTAAAATTGATTCCTCAATCAAACTTTTTTAAGATTGAAAACAATACTATAACGGTTCCAGTTGATAGTCCAAACACTTTTACATTAGATAGAGATTGGATTCATCGAAAAAATACTTTGATCATCAGAGGAAATGTTAGCGCTAAAGTTATTCCAGATTCTCTTCATGATACACTTTATGTAAATGTCTATGAGCCGCAGAAATATTTTCTGACATTGTTTGAGGACGCATTAAATAATGAAAATATAAAAATTGATGGAGAAAAATATTTTACTAAAGTTCCGAATTATGCCGTCAACATTTTTAATTATGAACGGCCTTATAAAAATGTAATCATCAACTTAAATAAGATTAGCTATAACCTTGGTGCAGAAATGGTTCTTCGCGCATTGTCTGCAAAATATTTCGGTACCCCAGCATCCGCTGCTAATGGAGTTAAGATGATTGACAGCCTTTTGATTTTGGCTGGACTGAATCCAACAGAATATAGAATTGTCGATGGTTCCGGTGTTTCGCATTATAACTTAATTTCTGCAAAGCTGATAATGTCACTACTAAAATACATGTATTATCAAAAACCAGATCTTTATAAAATTCTTTATCAATCATTTCCGATTGCTGGTGTAGATGGAACTTTGAAAAGCAGAATGACTGGGACACCGGCTCAAAATAATGTCCACGCAAAAACCGGAACATTGAGCGGAGTTTGCAGTCTTTCCGGTTACGTTACTGCGAGCAATGGACATTTGATAGCATTCTCGATGCTTGTTCAGAACTATGTCGGGAGTTCTAAAACCGGAAGAGAATTTCAAGATGAGATTTGTAATATCTTAGCAAACTATAATGGAGGAAATTAGGGCTTGCCTTTTATAAAAATAACAACGCCAATAATTGCGGTTGGAATAATTTCATCAAGTAAGTTTAACTCAATTTTTAAAATTATATGAAGCATTACAAAGAATTTACAATTACAGCAGAGCCGTTTAATCCGGAAATAATAAGCGGCTTAATGTGGGAGCTTGAAATAACTGGCGTGAATGAGGAAGTAAATTGTCTGAAAATTTTCGCTGCTGAAGAAAGCAATGTTAATATCGAGCAAATTTCCGGTCAATTAAAAAAATTAGTTGATGAGAAGATGATATTTAATTTTAATGTTGAAGAAAACTTAGTCGAAGATAAAAATTGGAATGAAGAATGGGAAAAATCAGTCAACGTAATTGAAGTTTCTGATAAGCTGGTAATTAAACCAAGTTTTAGAGAATATCAATCTGAACCGGGACAAATAGTAATTACAATCGATCCTAAAATGTCTTTCGGTACCGGCGAACATCAAACAACAAAATTAGTCTTGCAGCTCCTAGAAAAATATATTTCAAAAAATATAAACGTTTTAGATGTCGGATCAGGCACGGGAGTGCTTGCAATTGCATCAATAAAGCTTGGTGCTTCATCGGCCGTTGCAGTTGATAACGATGAATGGTGTTCTCTAAACGGAAAAGAAAATTGTCAATTAAACGAAGTTGCAGATAAAGTTGATATTGTTCTTGGAGAGATTAAAGACATTGAAGAAAAGAATTTTAATCTTATAATTGCAAATATTCAGAAAAATATTTTGCTGGGAATTGCTGAAGAAATTAAAAACCATCTGAAAGACCGAGGGACAGTCATATTATCAGGTTTGCTTTTTTCAGATGAAGAAGATATTACTATAAAATATTCTTCAATTGGTTTCGAGCTTGTTGAAAAAAAATCTCTCGACGAATGGATCGCATTAGTATTTCGTAAAAATTAATTCTATAGTGATAAAATTAATTACCTATTTTAAAAACCACAATCTTCCCATCCATATTTGAAGCCGCAAAAATATTATCCTTTATATGAAAAACATTTTGCACTCGGCAAGTTCCTAAAAAGAAAAGCGGCTGCCAATTGTAATTTTTATCAATCAAATAAATTTTCCCATCCTTAGAGCCGAAAATAATATTACTATTCCATTCAATCGGGTCAATCGGCATTGTGTCGATTCCGAAGCCGATTTTTATATTTTTTATGAGCTTTCCAGTTTTTGCTGAAGCAATGTTGAAGTTGCCATCGTAACTTTTTATAAGAAGATTCTCTTTGTTGTCGCTAATTCCAATTGTTTCCCATGTATCAAAAATGTTTTTATGCCAGACTGTTGTCCCAAGCATCAAATCAATTGCTGATATAAATTTATCGGGAGTTGAAACATATACATTCTTTCCATCGGTAGCAGGCCAGCATGCAGCGGGCGAATAATAGAAATTTTTATTTTCAGTCCACTTCCAATTTATAATTCCGGAACGCGAATCGATGCAGTAAAGATAGTTGTCCCAGCTTCCATAAATTATTCGATCATCAATAAGCAGAGGTTTCGTCTCAATCATTCCTTGCGCCGAATGATTTTCCCAAATCATTTCTAAGGAATTAATATCGTAACAATACAAGCTTCCTTTGGCGGTACCCAGAACAACTCCGGTTGTTGCTTGTCCATTGTATTCAATATCCATAGAAATAAGCTGCGAAGTAATTGGTTCATCAATTCCTATTGTTTGAATTATTTTTCCGGTTGATGCATCAATCGTGATCAAATCCCCAACAATAGTTCCAACCGCAAGAATGCCGTTTCCTTCAACCGGCCTGCTGAAAATTGTTTCGCCGGTTTTATTTTCCCAAATTAAATTGCCGCTCAAATCATAGCAATAAACATTTCCATTAATTGCTGCGGCATAAATATTATTATCAGTAACTAATAGAGAAGCCGATAAAGTTGTATTCAACTCTTTCTGCCAAAGCACTTCTGCTTCTAATTTTGAATTGGAAAGAGTTGTTGTATAATTTATAAATTGAGTTGAATCGACTTCCGGGATCGGAGAATTAATTTTTCCAATAGCTCCCCAGAATTTTGGAATGCTGTCGCTTGTAACTTCGTAAAAGAATAATGAATCAATTTCGTTATCGACTAAAGTGTAGCCCCAGCTTTTTTTATAACTCAAAGTTGATCTCCCCATCGCAGCTGGAATTCCGCCGAAGTTCATTAGTTTATTTGCATGTCCATGCCCAACTAATATTGCTTTGATATTATATTTCTTTAATCGATTGGTTACTTCGAACCAGTTATCAATCTCGCCATCAAGCGGATGATGAGCATAAAAAATAATTTGTTCTCCTTCAGGAGTTTTTGCTAAAACACTGTTGAGCCAAGGAAGATCTTCAACAGCAAAATGCCCACCGCCTCCGCGCCATGGAATTCCGCTGTTCATCCCGATGTGTTCAACTCCGTCGTATTGAAAATCGAATTTATCATCTTTCCATAGTTCTTTAAATTTTGTGCACCCGCTTTCGCTCCATTTTGTATCATGATTTCCGGGAATGATATGATAAGGAACATTTAAACTATCAAGAATTGATTTTGCAATTTCTAATTCATCATTTCTTCCTTTCTCTGCAATATCTCCGGTTACTACAACGAAAGAAATATCTTTTCTGCTGTTGATGTCGTGAATAACATTTTCCAAATCTGATTCTGAGCCCGGTGCGCCGATGTGAATGTCGCTGATCCAGCCGTACTTATAACTTTGCGAAAATGCCGAAGAGAAAAAAATTAAGAAAAGCCAAGCGGTTAGTAATAGTTTCTTCATGATAATTATCTATTTTTGGTTATCTAAATTAAAAATATAAATTCTATAATAAAATCTTATAACAAAATAAATGGCTGCGAGAATAATTTTAAAAAGAAATGAAGAGCGAAGAATAAAATCCGGACATCTTTGGGTTTTCAGCAACGAAATTGAAAAAGTGGATGGCTCTGCTGATAACGGAGATCTTGTCGAGGTTTTTGATTCGAAACAAAATTTCCTTGGTGTGGGATTTTATAATAAGAACTCACTCATTTCTGTTAGAATGTTAAGCAGTTCAAGAATTGATGATTTATACTCTGTCTTAGAAAAAAAGTTGATGAATGCTTGGGAGCTAAGAAAGAACTTTTACCCTAATCTTGACTCGTTCCGTTTGGTTTTTAGTGAAAGTGATTTTCTGCCCGGATTAATTATAGATAAATACAACAATACATTCGTACTCCAGATTTATTCTTATGGCATGCAAAAAAATATAAATTTAATTGTGGAAATTCTTAAGGGAAATTTTGGCGCTGAAAATATATTCTCAAAAAATGAATCTTATTTTCGCAAGCTGGAAGGATTACCTGAAACTGATGAAATTTATCTTGGCGAAAAGAAATCCGAGTTGATAAATGATGGTTTAATCGACTTTAAAATAAATTTTGAAAAAGGTCACAAAACCGGATTTTATTTTGATCAGAGAGATAACAGATTTTTTATTGAAAAAATTGTTAATGGAAAAACTGTGATTGATGCTTTTTGTAATTCCGGCGGATTTGGACTTCACGCTGCAAAAGCCGGTGCTGCTTCAATTAACTTTGTGGATTCATCATCAACAGAAATTGAAAATGCTAAACATAATTATGAGATTAACAATCTTAATTCCAATGCTGAATTTATTGTGAGTGATGTCTTTGATTATTTTGAAAAATTAGTTTCTGAAAAAAATAAATTTGATGTTGTAATGATTGATCCGCCGGCATTTGCGAAAAGTAAAAAGCAGTTGCCTGTCGCTAAAAAAGGATATGAGAGGTTGAATAAACTTGCTCTTCAACTTTTAAATGAGAACGGATATTTAGTAACGTCATCTTGTTCTCATCATGTAACCAAAGAAGATTTTATCCAAATCGTAACAGAATCAGCCAGAAAAGCTGACAAGAAAATTCAGCTAATTCATTTTAACGGTGCATCGCTGGATCATCCGGAATTGCCTTCAATGATAGAAACTTCCTATTTAAAATTTGGTGTATTTAAAGTTGAATAGAAGAGAAATCAGAATGTTTATTATTATGAAATTTCTTACTACTTTTAAATTAACACTATTGGAGAAATCATGTCAAATAAAGTAAGCATTATAATAGAAAAAGATAACTATGGTTATTATGCTTTTTGTCCTGAATTGGAAGGTTGCCAGTCGCAAGGAGATACTTTGGATGAGGTAATGGTCAACATAAAAGAGGCAATTGAACTTTATATTGAAACATTATCTCCTGAAGAAAAAGATTTTTACTTGAGCAAAGAAATTTTATCTGCGACTTATGAGGTTAAAGTTGCCTAAACTTCCTCGACTTGAACCGAAAGAAGCAGAAGCAATGTTATTAAAAGCAGGCTTCAAGTTAATTAGAAGCAAAGGAAGCCATCGGATCTATTTAAAAGACAACAAAAGAATTATTATTCCTTTCCATGCAAATAAAACTTTGCATCCAAAAATTGTGAAGCAAGTTATTTCTGTAATCGAATCATTTAGTCGTAACTAATTTTTCTTACCTTGTAAAAACGATGCAACCTTTTTAAGTTTGCCAACGTCTAATCACATTACTTTTCAATAAGTAATCATATTTATAACAATTATAAATGAGGTTCAAAATTGGACATTACTGCACTAAATGAAAAAATTAAACAAGAGAGCGCTTTTATAGATTTGCTGATGAATGAAATCAGCAAAGTAATTGTCGGACAGAAAGCAATGGTTGAAAGATTGATCGTGGGTTTGTTAAGCAACGGACATGTTTTGCTGGAAGGTGTCCCGGGTCTGGCAAAAACTTTGGCTATAAAAACTCTTTCCTCTGCAATGAAAGCAAAGTTTCAGAGAATTCAGTTCACACCTGACTTACTTCCCGCAGATTTGGTGGGAACACAAATTTACAATCAAAAAGATGGAAACTTTTTTATCCGCAAGGGACCGATTTTTTCCAACTTTATTTTAGCTGACGAAATAAACCGTGCACCCGCGAAAGTTCAAAGTGCTCTTCTTGAAGCAATGCAGGAAAGACAAGTTACTATCGGCGAACAAACATTCAAACTTGATGAACCCTTCTTGGTTCTTGCAACTCAAAATCCAATTGAACAGGAGGGAACTTATCCGTTGCCTGAAGCGCAAGTGGATAGATTTATGCTGAAAATAAAAATTTCTTATCCGTCACGAGATGAAGAATTAAAAATCATGCGGCAAAATGTAAATATGACCGACGGATTAGTTCAGCAAGTAATTACTCCGCAAGATATTTTGAAAGCTAGACATCTCGTTCAAGAAGTTTATATTGATGAAAAAATTGAAAAGTATATTCTTGATATTGTTTTCGCCACGCGATCACCGAAAGATTTTGGATTAGATAAGCTTGCTGATTTCATAAGCTACGGCGGATCACCAAGAGCTTCTATCAATTTAGCTTTAGGTGCAAAAGCAATGGCATTTATAAAAAGAAGAGGATACGTAATTCCCGAAGATGTCAGAGCAATTTGCCTGGATGTTTTGCGCCATCGTATTGCAGTTACTTATGAAGCTGAAGCTGAAGAAATAACGACTGAAAATGTAATTCAAGAAATCTTAAACAAAGTAGAAGTACCGTAAAAAAAAGCGCAGGTGCATGAGAGCATGGATGCATGGTTTTTGATTTGCATGCAATCATGAAATTATGCTGTCATGCTTGACACTGAAAGAACATAGCAAAATAAAGATTATTATTTTTATTAGATTTTATTTTTAATGCTTACTAAAGAAATCATAAAACAAGTTAGACAAATTGAAATCCGAACAAAAGGATTGGTCAATCAAGTTTTTTCCGGAGAATACCATTCCGTCTTTAAAGGAAGAGGAATGGAATTTTCCGAAGTAAGAGAATACCAATTTGGTGACGATATACGAAATATTGATTGGAATGTAACTGCGCGCTTCGGCCATCCATTTATAAAAATATTTGAAGAAGAACGAGAGTTGACTGTGATTTTAATGGCTGACTTAAGCGGCTCGCTTATATTTGGTTCGGTCGATAAAACTAAACAGCAAATTGCTGCTGAACTAAGTGCCATCCTTGCTTTCTCTGCTTTAAAGAATAATGATAAAGTCGGCTTAATTTTATTCACGGATAAAATTGAAAAATTTGTTCCGCCGAGAAAAGGAAGAAAACATGTTCTTAGAATTATTCGCGAAGTTTTATCGTTTGAACCGGAAGGAAAATCAACAAACCTAAAATCAGCGCTTGAGTATATGAACAACGCCATCAAGAAACGAAGCATTGTTTTTCTACTTTCAGATTTTATGGATTCCGGTTATGAAAAAATTTTACGTATCGTCGGCAAACGTCATGATTTAATTGGCATTGTATTAAACGATAAACGAGAAGATGAAATTCCGGATATGGGATTAGTAAAATTCGTTGATGCAGAAACCGGAAATGAAAGATGGATCGACACCGGTGACAAGAGAACAAAATTTTTATTTACTCAAATGAGAGAAAGAAATAAGGCTAGCCGTAAATCCTTATTCATTTCAAGCCGACTGGACAGCATTGAAATTCAAACAGGTGAAAATTATATCAAACCTCTGGTTCAATTTTTTAGATTGAGGGAAAGAAGATGGTAAAAAAGTTTTTCATCTCGATTATTTTCTTTGCTTCTTTCTCATTGCAATTATTCGCCCAAAATATTTCTGCAAAAGCATCTACAGATAAATCAGATTATCTCGTCGGCGATTATATCAACTATACAATTCAAGTTGATTACGATAAAGGATTGAAAGTCTTTCCGCCATTTATAAAAGATAGTTTAAAAAGTGTTTCAATTATCCAAAAAGAAAATCCGGTTGAAAAAGAACAGAACGGAAAAGTTACGGCAACTTATAAATATATTCTTTCTGGTTATGATTCAACGGGCGTAACAATTCCTCCAATTGCAGTTTTATATCAAACTTCCGACGACACAACAATTCATTATGCATTAACAAATTCGGTCAACTTTGTTGTTCGCACTGTAAAAATTAATCCGCAGGGCGATATAAGAGATGTTAAAGATCCAATAAGAATTCCGCTTGACTGGAGATGGATTTTATTCTGGGTTCTTCTTGCTTTGCTTATTGCCGGTGTCATTTATTATTTCTACCGGAGATATCAAAAGAAAAAATTGTCGATGCAGCCTGTCAGAAAAGTTGTTAAACTTCCGATTCATACAATTGCACTAAATGCTTTGCATGAACTTGAAGAACAAAAGTTATGGCAGAAAGGTATGATTAAGGAATATCACTCGACAATAACTGACATTATAAGGAGATATTTCGAAGAAAGATTCAACATGCCTGCTTTGGAACTTCCTACATCCGAGGCAGTTGAATTATTAAGACAAAGAAAAGGAAGTGAACTTATTTTAGATACAACTTATAAATTTCTTTCAAATGCTGACTTGGTAAAGTTTGCAAAGTTTACTCCGCTTAGTTCTGTTAATGAAGAAATGATGAAACAAGCTTATGAAATTGTGAATAAAACAATTCCGGTTTTAGTTGAAGAGAATTCGAATGGATCGTCAAATGAAAATATTGAGGTAAGCAATGTTCAATGATGTAACTTTTGCTTATCCCTGGATGTTTTATTTTCTATTAATCATTCCCGCGATGATTTTCTGGTATTGGAAGATCGGCAAAGCAAAACAACCTTCAATTACATATTCTTCACTAAAAATATTTAATGATATTCCTTCATCCTGGAAAGAAAAGTTTCGTCATCTACCAATCATTCTGCGATCTCTTGCAATTGCTTTTTTAATAATTGCTCTTGCACGTCCGCAAAGTTTTTCGTCCGGTCAAAATGTAACAACCGAAGGAATTGATATTGTAATCGCTCTTGATATTTCCGGTAGTATGATCTCAGAAGATTTCAAACCAAACCGTGTGGAAGCAGCTAAAAATGTTGCAGATAAATTTATCGATGGCAGACCTAACGATAGAATCGGTTTGGTCGTATTTGCTCGTCAGGCATTTACTCAGTGCCCGATTACAATTGATCATGATGTTTTGAAAAATCTTCTTCAAAAAGTTGAACCCGGAATGGTGCCCGACGGAACCGCAATTGGAAATGGAATTGCTGATGCTGTCGGACGGTTAAAAGATGGGCAAGCAAAAAGTAAAGTAATAATCCTATTAACTGATGGCGTAAATAATGCCGGTGAAATTGATCCCTTGACTGCTGCTGAAATTGCCAAGACTTATGGAATAAGGGTTTATACAGTTGGCGTTGGCACTGAAGGCGAAGCACCTTATCCAATTCAAACACCTTTTGGAATCCGATATCAAATGATGCCGGTTGAAATTGATGAAGGGCTTCTTCAAACAATTGCACAAACTACCGGCGGGCAATATTTTAGAGCTACTAATAATAGAACGTTGAATGAAATTTATAAAAAAATTGATAAGCTCGAAAAATCTAAAATAGAAGTAACTTCTTACCGTAATGCGGCAGAGCTTTTTTCAAACTGGCTGGATATTGGTTTGGTTCTACTTTTAGCTGAATTGGGATTATCAAAATTTGTTTTCAGAAAAATTCCATAAAAGATTTTTGAAGAGAATTAATTGTGTATCGCAAATTTTGAATTTTTAATTTTGAATTTTTAATTGAATTTATGTTCCGATTTGCACATCCTGAATATTTGTACGGTTTATATTTTATCCCGGTACTTATTTTAGCTTTCTGGTTCTTCATCAGAAATAAAAATAAACTGCTGGATAAATTTGCCGAGAAAAAATTACAATCCATTTTGCTTCCTACCTATAGCAAAGGTAAAGGCATTTTAAGATTTGGAATAATAATTATCGCAATTGTATTGTTATTATTTGCTGCTGCAGATCCTCAAATTGGAACAAAGATTGAAAATGTAAAACAAAGCGGAATAGATATTTATATTCTTCTTGATGTTTCATTGAGCATGCAAGCGCAAGATATTAAACCAAGCAGATTAGAGAAAGCAAAATTCGAAGTTTCAAATCTTATTCACAAGCTTAGAGGCGATAGAATTGGTTTAATAGTTTTTGCCGGTGAACCTTTTGTGCAATTCCCGCTAACAACGGATTATTCTGCTGCAAATTTATTTTTAAATGCTGCTGATGTCAGCACGGTTCCGGAACAAGGAACTGCAATTGCTGCAGCCATCAACCTCGCAACAAAATCTTTTGGTAATTCGTCTAAAACTGAAAAAGCGATTGTTATTTTTACTGACGGTGAAGATCACGAAGGCAATCTTCAAGATGCAATTGATAATGCGAAGAAAAATAATATTATGATATATACAATCGGACTCGGTTCACCCGACGGCGTTCCTATTCCGGTTTATAACGACCAGGGACAGCAAGTCGGTTTTAAGAAAGATAACACTGGCAATGTTGTATTAACAAAGCTTGATGAAACAGCATTAAAGGAAATAGCTTCAGATACTGGTGGAAAGTATCTTCGAGGAGCTAATGATAGAGATGAGCTTGATCTTATTTATAAAGATTTAGCGAAAATTAAAAAAACTGAATTTGGTGAAAAGAGAGTCACTGATTACGAAGATAGATTTTATTATTTTTTAGCACCGGCAATTATTTTTCTTTTAATTGAATTTTTTATGTCGGAACGAAAGTCTCCTTTATTTGGTATGTTAATTAATAAATTTGGACTTGCCAAAAAAGAAAGCAGTTTGTCAGAATAGAAAGATGAAAAAAAATTTTTCAGTAAAAATATTTGCTTTTATTGCAATCATTTTTATCGGCGGATACTCATTCGCGCAAAGCACAAGGTCACACGTGAATAAAGGTGTTGATCTTTACGATAAAGGCAAATACATTGATTCCGAAGTTGAGTTCAAGAAAGGATTAGAAAAATCACCAAGCAACTTTCAAGCTGATTTTAATCTCGGCGATTCATATTATAAAGAAGGTAAATATGAAGATGCAATGAAAGCTTATGCAAGCGCTTTGGCTAAAACAAAAAATAATAACTTGAAAGCACAAACTTATCATAATATCGGAAATTCTTTATTAAAAGATAAAAAGATAAAAGAAAGCGTTGGTGCATATGCAGACGCATTGAAATTGAATCCGAATGATCAAGCTACAAAATATAATTTATCTTACGCGCTTAATTTATTGAAGAATCAGAATCAAAATCAGAAAAACAAAAACAACAAGAATAATAAGAACGACAAGAATAATCAGAACAAGAATAAACAGAATCAGAACGACAAGAATAATCAGAACAAAAATCAGAACCAGAACAACCAGGATCAACA
>JAMCWE010000163.1 GCA_023475265.1 Bacteroidota bacterium | reverse complement strand
AAATTCCTTCGCGAGGAAACTTATCTACATATGAATATTTTTTAACGGCATTACTATTTCCAGAACCAGGAATAAAACCTATGCTAACCCATCCAATATTGTTCTCATTATCAAACCATTCTTTTCTTTCAACTTCAAAGCCATAATTATTAATCTCAGTAGCAGTTTCCCAATTTAGCTGCACTTGATTATTAATAATGGTTGAGGAAAATTTAATTAACTCAACAGGCGTAATATTTTCATAATTTAAGACAGCATCTAAAATTTCTTTTACGAATTGAGGAGCGACAAGTTCAGTTGCCGCTGCATTTGGATGGCTATCGGTTGAATCAAGTGCATACATTACAGGTAATTTGCCATCTGGTCCAGCCAGTTTATGAAAGAAATCAAAAACATAAACATTACTAGGAAAATCACCATACTTTGAATCTAACCCTGTTGCCAGCGTATCTTTTGCCCATCTGCAAAATTGATCAGAAAAGAATGCCTCATTATCATCAGTACTCTTTGCAACTAATGGAGCGTTTGTCCATACTATGAAAAATACTTCACGATGAGATTCCATTTTTTTAATAAAATTTCGCCAATGCCATTTGTAGTTAAATATTGTTTTACGATCAGGTTCCAAAGTATCTAAAGGGGAACCCCATGATCCAATTCCAGAGCTGGGAAAACACGATTTTATAATAATTATTCCATAATTATTTAGATAGGGTTGAATATCAGCCGTCGAATCAACACCATCAAAAATTTGATGCCAGCGCACCCATTCATTTGTCCATGGATTCGTCGGCCAATCTTCTTTTATTATGTTAAATTCTTTATCACCCGAAAAATTATGTGAATTATTATATTTAATTATTTCCTGGGGGGCACTTGTATTACTTCCATTAGGACCCCAAATATTTGTACCTGTTGAATGAGCCAAAAACACGCCTTTTCTTAAATTTGAATTTTGTCCATAGAGCATGTACACAAAACATAATGATAAAAAGAGTATTATTTTGAATTGCATAATATCCTCCACTAACTTTTTTGTTTTTTTTACTTCGTTCTAAGTAATAAACTCTTTCAATTATTTTAATGAAAGAGTAATTGTTCGCAGCTTATCTATACAAAGTACTTTAAATTTCTAAAAGAATATTTTACCAATAAATGAATGAATCAAAAGGATTAATTATTTATTCTGCGCAGCATGAATTAATTAATTGAGTTGAGAAAATAACGGTTATAGCTGAAATATTGGGATTCCTTTTGCTTCAACATCAATAGGTGCCTTCCTAAGATATTCAGTTGTATTCATCTTTCTAATTATATCATCAATAACATTTTCAACTTGATCTTTAGAAAGTTTCAATTCATCTGCTATAATTTCAGAAGGAACATTGTTTTCCCATCCATTCCAAATTCTATCTAATAAATAAAAAGGTATTCTGAAGAAAAATTCTTCCTGGGTTTGGCTTGCACTGTAGGTATCTGAAGTTGGAATTCGATCTTTAATCTCAATTGGAATTTCTAAATAATCTGCTAACTGATAAACTTGAGTTTTAAATAAGTGTTTTATCGGTCGTACATCAGATCCGCTGTCTCCATATTTCACAAAAAATCCTTGATCATGTTCATTTTTATTCGGAGTACCAATTACCGCATAGTTTCTTAATTCTGCGTGATAATACAACATACTCATTCTACTTCGTTGTTTAAAATTTGATGCAGCGACAATTTGCAAATATTCTTTAAGTGGAAGCCTCGCTTTTTTTGTTTTACCATCTGGAGAAATGATTTCGAGATAAAATAAATTGAGATTATTCTTTTCTAAAAGATTATTTGGGAGAATGATTTTCATCTTATAAGAAGAATCATATTCGGGAAATATTTTTTTTACAGCTTCGTCTCTTCGTTGATAACAACCAAACCCATTTAATGCCCCGGTTAAATTTTCAATTAAATATTCTACTCCAACTATATTTAATAATTTCATGACAAGCGGGATATTTTCATCGCTCGATTCTTTTTCAGGCAGCATAATTGCAATTACTTTATCATTTCCTAGAGCTTTAGCTGTAAGTGTCAAAACGACAGATGAGTCAACGCCGCCGCTAACTCCAACTATTCCACCTCGCTTTTTTAAAACATTAAAAACAGAGTCTCTAATTTTTTCAATTATTCTTTCGGATTCTTCTTTTGGGTTTATTAAGATAGAGTCTTTTGTAAAATTCATATATATCCCTTTTCTAATTTTAAATTTATTCTTTTTTACAGAAAACAATTATTATAATTCAATTTCATCATACAACCATTGCTTCAGCTTTTAAAATCTTTTTATCAACTTTTCCATTAGGACTTTTAGGAAGCTCAGTAATAAATTCTACATATTTGGGAACCATAAACGATTCCATATTTTGCATACAATATTGTAAAATAAAATTTTGATCAATCGAGTTTCCATCTTTTTTAACAATATAGGCTTTAATAGCTTGGCCTAGGATTTCATCAGATACACCGAGGACAGCAGCTTCAGCAACACCCGGAATTGAGCATAAAACATTTTCAATTTCTTTTGGACTAATTCTTTCGCCTTTAGATTTTATCATATCATCTTTTCTGCCAAGAAAATATAAAAATCCATCTTCATCTTTCCGGAATAAATCTCCGGTATACAAAAGTGTTTCTCCTTGAATCTTTCCCGGCCTGTAAACTTTTTGCGTCAGTTCAGCTGCATTCCAATATCCTCGCATAACGTTAGAACCTCTAACAACAAGCTCACCAACTTCTCCCGGTTGTACTTCATTATCATTTTCATCTAATATAAATACTTCGCAATTTGGAATGGCTTTGCCAACTGAACCGGGGCGTTTTTGAATTTGATTTGCAGGCAAATATGCAATCCGTTTACATTCAGTTAAACCATACATTGAAAAGATTTTTACATGCGGAAACAATTGGTTAAACCTTTGAATATGCGGCACCGGGAAAGCAGCGCCCGTGTTTGTAATATATCGTAATGATTCTAATTCATAACTATCCAAATCTTTCATCTTCAACAAGAGAGCTATAATTGTTGGAACAATTGGAAATCCAGTTACATTTTCTTCTTTAATTGTCTGAAGAATTTTTAATGGGAACATAAACGAAGTTTCTAAAACTAACTTTCCTCCAAACATTACACTCATAATCATTTGGTATAAACCATAATCGAAAGAAAGTGGAAGTACATCTAAGATGATATCATCAGGAGTATTCTCTAAATATTCAATTATACTTCTTGCAGCAGAGATCATATTAAATTGAGAGCTTATAACTCCTTTAGGTTCGCCGGTAGAACCTGATGTGTATATCAATGCAGCAAGATCATAATCAATAATTTTTTCCATTCGGGAAATTAACTTCCTGGAAGAAGTTTTTGTCTGGTACTGTATCAATTCATTAAAGCTAAATGTATTGACATCATCTATTGAAGCACCGGCCCAAATTAATTTTATATCTTTATTATTATAATTTATTGCCTGCAGCACAACATCATATTTTCGTGAATGGGTAATAATTATTTTTGCCCCGGAATCTTTAATTATATATTCCAGCTTATTTGATTTTATTAATGGATTAAGAACTACAAAAGCTCCACCGGCTTTGAGTATTCCCCAAATCGAAATTATTGTTTCTACAGAATTATCCAGAAATATAATTACTCGATCATGTCTATTCAGTCCCAATTCTATTAGCGAATTTGCCAATTGAGTTGATCTGTCATTAAGGTCCGAATAGGAAAGTCTTTGTTCATTGAATACGAGGGCTTCCTTTTCCGGATATTTTTCTGCGTTGTTGAGTAAAAAATTTTGTAAAAGTCTTGGTTGAAATAAATTGTTATTCATATAAATCTATTTTTAGTGAAATTTTATTTGGTTTAGTTGATAATTAGATTCTGTCTCTACCGGCGATCTTCTATCAAATATTACATCAAAGGTTATCGGTTTAATCAACTTCGAATGAAAATTCTCAATAAAAATATTATTAAGAATTTGAGATGATAAAATGCCGACCAAAGCCATGCTGTCAAATTCACTGGCATCATTTAATTGTGTTAATTTATCTTTAAGCTTAGTCACCATCGACGGATTAAAAAGATTGTACTTTTTAATTTTCTCTTCAGATAAATATTCCTCAACATATTTTAGTTTATATTTTAAGAGACTATTTCTTATCGGCGCTCTGTAGGGGTGTTTCGGCCGCTGCAAAATATTTTGCGGCAGTATGTCCTTGAAAACTTTTTTTAATATGAATTTTTCATTTAGTCCTCTAATTTTTAAATATGAAGGAACCTTTCCCATGAACTCTATCAGTCGGTAATCTAAATAAGGCATTCTTATTTCCAATGAATGCGCCATTGCTACACGATCACCTTGCGACGATAATAAATAATTTGACATAAATATTTTCATTTCTAAATATTGCGCTTTGGATAATGCATCCCACTTAGGGAATTCCTGCGGAAGATTTTCTTTTAGATCTTGGTAAGGATCATAATTTTGATATTCATCGGAAATATCTTCGCTGAAAAATCTTTTTATTCTAGAAGTGTTTTGCCATCGAACGATATGTGAAAAGAATGGATCATCCGGTTTATCAATTCCCAACTTGAAAAATGATTTTAGATTTGCTCTGCTTTTCGGATCTTTAAATATGTAAGGATAAAGCCTTTCTAATAAAAGCGGGCGAACGTTCGAATTAGGAAACTTTGCCCAGAACGCGCGTATCAAAGTTTCCTTAAAAATATTATAACCACCGAAAACTTCATCCGCACCTTCGCCGGTTAATACAACTCGAAATCCATTTTGATTAACTAATTTTGAAAGCATGAATAAAGGAACCGGCGACAATCTTAAGAGAGGAATTTCACTATGCCAAATTACATCTGGTAAAAGTTCTCCAATTTTTTTATTAGAAGCATAAATTTCACAGTGATTAACATTTAAATTTGAAACCATTTCCTTTTGATAAATACCTTCATCATACGCTTCCTCTTCAAATCGAATTCCGAAAGTTCGTAATTCATTATTAAAATTTTTATTGACTAAAGCAGTAATCCCGGATGAATCTAATCCACCACTCAAATAGCAGCCAACGGGAACATCAGCTCTTAATCGGATTTTTATAGCGTCCAAAAGTAATTCTTTGGAAAACCATGCAATGTCATCAATAGTATAATTACTATCCTTGTTCGGATTAGAAAAACTGAAGTCCCAATATTTAGTGATAGTTATTTTATTATCTTTTAATTTGATATACGATCCAGCAGGTAACTCTTTAACATCTTTAAAAATTGTTCTACCTGGAAGAGTGGTCCAAAAAGTAAAGATTTGATTTAGCGAAATAAAATCCATCGCGCGATCTATTTTGCTATTAGAGAAAATGGCTTTTATTTCTGAGGCAAAGAAAAATTGATCATCATGAGTTGTGTAAAACAAAGGTTTTTTACCAACACGATCCCTGCCGATAAAAATTTCTTTTGTAACTGAACTCCAAATTGCAAAAGCAAATTGGCCGTTAAGTTTGTTCAAACAATTTTCTTTTTCATCTTCATAGAGATGCAAAATGACTTCAGTATCGGAAAGAGTATAAAATTTGTGTCCTGCTCCCACCAAGTTTCTTCTTAGCTCAATATAATTATAAACCTCTCCGTTGAAGACAATCCATAAAGTTTTATTTTCATTATGAATTGGCTGTGTTCCTTCAAACAAATCAATTATACTTAATCTTGTTTGAGCGATTCCTGCCCAATCATCTATATAAATTCCTGCTTCGTTCGGCCCTCTGTGTCTCAAACAGCTCGCCATCATCCCAATAGAATGAGTCGAAATAGGGATTGGGTCTTTTAGATTAATTATTCCGGCTATACCGCACATTTTTTTATCACATCGGAAATATGATTTAATTTTTGATTTATATATTCATTGAGTTTTGTCAGTGATGAAAAATTTTCCGGTACGATTTCATCATCTTGCACTGAAATATTAAATGACTCTTCTACAAAGCAAACCAGCTCTAATATTCCGGTAGAATCAATAATTCCTTTTTCAAAGAAATCAGTATCATATTCAAGCAAATTATTTTTTCCGAAGAGAAAATTATTTATGACAAAATCTTTTAGTTTATCTATCTGTTCCACAATTACCTCCCTTTTAAGGTTTAGTAAAAAAAAGTTTTAAGTAACAATAATTTTAATTTTTATCTCAAGTAATGGTCCATGGAAATTTACCTTCATAACCCTTTACATAAATATTATTATGTTCTACTAAGCTTCGGATCTTTTCTTTAAATTCTTTATCCGGTGAATCAAAATCTTTATAATCAAATGAAGGATGATCTTTAACTGCTTCTTTGTGTAGTTCTAAAAATTCATCAAATTTTTGATAAACCCTTGCCGGGACGCCGGCAACGCAAGAGTTTGGAGGAACATTTCTATTTACAACTGAACCAGCTGCAATTAAAACATTGGGGCCAATTGTAACTCCAGGAAGTATGATTACATCTGTACCTATAAAGCAATTATCTTTTATCTCAACTTTCCCAATTCTTGTGTAACCTTTTGTGAATTTAAAAGTAGTTGCATCATGAGCAAGAATAAGTACTCCGTTACTTAATGAACAATTATCTCCAATGCTTATGAGATAAGAATATCGAGCATCAATGGTTGCGCCCGGCATTATCGTTACATTTTTCCCGAGTTTTAATCCATTCTTAATATTCTTATTTAACTTGCTTAAGTATTTTTTATATTTTAAATAAGAATTAAATTTTGACAATATTTTAAATACGAATCCCATAAATATTTTATTACTCAAAGATTTTTTTGATCAATAAGATTTGAATTAAGTAAAGGACAGTAATTATGAACTGGAAATTTTAGTAAATTAAACTAAAAACTGTTATTGGCTTAATGTTGATAAATATAAAATGAGCTTCTCAGCAATTAAACGTTTTCCTTCTTTATTTAAATGACCTCCATCATCAGTATAATCTGTAATTAAAGAATTATAAACTTTATCTTGATAAGTAAATTCTTCTGAAGTTCCATCCGGATAAGTTGACTCTAATTTAGCTAAATCAAAAATGCGGTTGACCGGATACTTAAGATACAGAAGCTGGTTAAATTTATTTCTTTCGATATTATCCAACATGCCGTTATCTGAACTCCCTTTTATGAAGTCTTTAATGCTCATTAAAAAATTTCTTTTGGAAGTTAATGGAACTGTGAAATGAACTATTAATAAATCAGGATATTTATTTTGTAAAGAATCAACAGCTTCAGTATAGTTGCTAAAAACATCGTTTATATTTGTATTACTTTTGATATCAGCATAACACAATTTCATCATGGCAATAGATAAATTATTTTTTTCTAACTGATTAACCTTTAGACAAAAATCATTAATCTTACCTTTTGGATCGCCATTGCTTCCTATATATGATTCAAAAAGATAATTCCTGGATGGTTGTTTGCCATTTTCCATTTTTAAAATATCTAACTTGGAAAAAGGATATTGTGAATCAATTTCCTTAATACCTTGAAGAATATTATCTCCAACAGACCGGTGACCAAAAAAGATATTTTTTGATTTTATAATTTTTATTGCTTCTGATAGTTCATTACTCATATTATTTTCATCCTTTTTTAGACGTGGAAAAGAGATGATAAAAATAACTATTAATAACGGGGAAATTATATATGAGATTTTTCTTATCAATTTTAATCTCTATGCCATTACACTATAATCATAACTTTGAATAATTTTTTCTGATTCACTAATATCCTTTTGCATCCACCATTGTGCTATATCTTTTGGAAGGCAGTACCAGGCGTTACTGATTTCAACTAAATATGACAATAATTCTTCGTATAATTTTAAATGTCCATTTTCAATTAAATAATCCGGATGTGTTAATACTAGAATCATTCCATTATATTTAATCAACCAGTCAATCTTCTTCTTCCAAATTTCAATGTTCTTTTCCTTTAGTTCGTAGAACAAAGTATGATCTTGAGGAATTGTATATGGAAGCTCAACAAATTTTCCAGCAATAAAAGGCCAGATATATCCCACACCACCCGGGAATGGCTGGTAAGGATCATAATCAAAAGTTGAGGAGTCATAAATAACATCTAATTCTTGCTGCCATTTCAAATTTCTATGCATCATCGGCGACCGAAATCCTAAGGCGCCATATTTTTTAATTGCCTCATTTATTTTCAAAACCCGTTTATGAAATTCGTTATATGAAGAATAAAGTTTACCATCGTGATTATAACCATGAATTCCAATTTCATTTTTAGTTTCTTGAATATATTTTACAATTCCTTCATCAATTTTATATTTATATGGAACAATATTCCAAGATGAGAACAAACCGTACTTTTGTTCAATTTCAATAATCTTTGGGACCGACTTTAATCCAATTTCATCTTCTATGTCGTGAGTTAAAATCACAGAAGTCTTTTTTCCATATGGATAAAGTTTTTCAAGCGATTCTGCAACATTAGAAATAGAATAAATGAATTTCACAAATTCTTCATTGATAAAATATTTTCTGCAATTTATTGATGCACAAAATTGATGCTGAATTTTCTGCCTAAATTTCAATGGGATTACCGGTCTAATAAGATTGTAATACAGTTTTTGTTTTACACTGAATTTGATATTAATATTTTTATCAATTAAATATTTTTCGATTGAAAAATATTTCTTAATTTCCTGAAAGTTTATTTTGGAGAAAGGAGATAATACAATCACGGTTTCGTAATCCTTTTTAGGATGAATTTGCTGCTGGTTAAAAATGAATTTTAATTTAACTGGAACAGATAAATAATTTTAGTAGTAGAAACAAAATCTCGAAATATTGAAGGGGAAATATTAGCAAACCGTTTTATTTTTTTGAAACTCTAAGATTATACAATTTCGATCCTAAAAGATAAATCGGTTTATTAATGATAAATCTGTATCTACCATATTCTACTAATTCTCCGTGGAACTTCTCTTTAAATTTTGCCGGTCCATATTCTTGCCCTCTTATAGCCCCGCCGCCAAAATCAAAAATTTCATAATGGTTGTCGCAACCCCATTTCATTGCATTCCAGGCTAAAGCTTCATTCGGATAATAATTATTAAAATTAGGATCCGAAGCAGCATACCAATCATAAACTGTCCGGTTGAAATTTAATGTTATACGTGCAGCAATAATTTGAGAGCGATTATCCATAACCGTCACTCTGATATAATTCTTGGGTTTTAAAATTTTATAAGCGTAATGGAAAATTGATTTATCGATAAAAGGAATATTTTTCCGCTGATATAATTTTCCCAATAAACTAATCACTATGTCTAATTCATCATCATGAATTTCTCTGACTGTAATATTATTTTTTTCAGATCTTCGGATATGATTTCTTGTATACGTGCCTAATGAATTCCAAATATGTTCTGCACCTTTTTTCAAATCAATAAGATAATTTTGATATGGGATATAGCTGAATCCTTCCATCAAGCTTTTATTTTCATCAATAGGAAAACTTTCAGAATTACGAATTTCAATAAACACTGCTTCTTTTTTTGCCAACTTTTTTATTTCATTAAAAAGAATTTGTAATCCATCAATGCCGGATTTATCTTTTATATAGATTGGTGAGGAATAAATGATAATTCGATTTGTAAATCTTTCAGGTAAAGGAGTTTTAATTTTCACAAGCACCGGAAAAACTGCTGCAGCAATTTTATTGTTTTCAATTGCAAAAAGCGGAAACGATTTAACACCATCTGAAAGATTGAATACTTGATTCATTTCAGGTGAAGAAAAAATATTGCTTTTTTCTTCTTGAGTGATGAAATCTTGCCATTCTTTACTATTAAAATCTAATCGTTCTATTTTCATTTTATTTCGATTAAAAGTTTAAATCAATTCGATTCTACTATTTTTAAGTAATTGTTTACCTGAATATCCCAAGGATATTTGTTAAGAAATCTTTTGCTGTTTCTAACTATCTGATCGCGATATTCCTTGTTTGACATTCTTATTATTGTATTTGTAAGATCAAAAACATCATCCGGATTAAAATATGATACCATTTCGTCATCAAAATATCTTTGTATTACTTTTAATCTTGGTGCAATTGAAGGAATACCAATTGCCGTATATTCCATAAGCTTAACCGGCAGCATACAAAATTCAGAGAGTATGCTTCTTCGGTTTGAAATTAATCCGGCGTCATATTTTTCTAATTCTTTTTGAAGCTCTTCAACTGGTATTGGTTCTTTAAAAATAATTAGGTTATTTAGGATTCCTTTCTGCCTGCATAGATTTATCAATTCATTTTTTTGCTCACCAATTGCGCCAATTATTGTAAATGTAACATCAATGCTCTTGCTTGCTCTTTCAATCGCTTCAATTGCTAAATCTAATCCAAGCCGATGGCTGGCTGTTCCGTGATAAACAAATTTTAAATGTGAATTTGCCGGTAATGCATTTCTTTCAAAGAATTTGTTTTTATCAGGCAGATTTAGAAAAACAAAAAAGTTTTTCTTTTTAATGCCATTTAATTCTAGGTATTCTTTTTGCGAATCATCAGAACAAAAAAGATAATCGCTCAAATGCACGGATAATTTTGTCTGGAGTTTTGTTAACTTAAATAAAAATGATTTAGTAGTAGAATTAAATTTGGCAATTAAAGCCGCAATCATAATATCATGCATATCTAAAATTATTTTTGCACCAAATATTTTGGGAATTAAAGCACAAGAAACAAGAAAATCCGGCTGGTTATTTACATGAATAAAATTATATCGCTTCTGAAAATATTTAAAAATTACCAGCATCGTAGCTTTGAAGAAAAAGAGGAAATAATTTAGTAGGTATAAAATTTTACTATTGCCTTGATATTTTTTTTGAACAAAATAAATGTTCAGATTATTTTTTTTTGATAAATCTTTCTTTGAAAATTTATCTTCCAAACAAATAACATCAACCTTGAAATTCTTTTCCAAAAGAATGTTTACATATCCTTTAATTCTCGCGTCGTCATAATATTGAGCATAAGCAAGCATCAATATGGCTTTGGTATTCATAATATATTGAAGGGAATTAATAAGTGGAATTATTTATTTAACTCTAAAGAATTTTCAAATTCTCTGGAAATTAATTTATACTTCCCCATTTTTGTCATTGGTATATCGTCAACAATTTGAGTATCTATTTTAATGAGGTTATCAGTACCAATAAGAATTTCTTTTTTAATTTCATTCAGTTCATTTATCGTCGGTTTTCTATTTACCATGCATTGCAGAATTAATTCGTCATAGTTTTTTTGAATTACATGATATCTATACAACCATTTTGCTTTATAAATTGAATTGAGATGATTAAAAAAAGCGCCGTGAATATGTCTTCCATTTTTTAGAATAATAAAATCTCTACTCCGGCCACCTAAGTTTGTTAATTTTTGTAAACCTCTTCTGCATTTACATTGGTTAAAGCTTAGTGCTGCAATATCGCCGTTGTCATATCTTATTATTGGGAAACAATAGCTGTTCAAGCTAGTAACAATTACTTTACCTTGAATATTGTCATTTAAGTTATTTCCTTCATCATCAGTAATTTCCACATAGCTATTCAACATTCCATAATGATAACCAAAGTGCATATTACATTCGTAAGAAATTAATCCGCTTTCAGGATTTCCATAAATATCAATAATTTTTGTTCCGATTACATCTTCAATTAATTTTCTTTGCGCTGGATAAAGCATATCCGCAGAAGAGAAAAGCCCTTTTACAAAATTGAATTCCAACTTCTTATCTTTTATGGTTTTTGCAAAATCGTATAAGGCTGATGCATAACCGTAAATGTATTTTATTTTTTTTGATTGAAGTAATTTTAAATACCTTAAGAAAAAATCTTTATTAAGATGATAAGACGGCAAGGGCGTACAATTTTGTAAAAATGAATAAGCATGTTTCATAAATCCTATTGAACCTGGCAACAAAGATCCTCCGGAAAATGCAGCATATTTATCTCCTAAATTATAGCCTGTTTGATGCCAGGCCGCATAATTTAACGCTCTTAAATATGAATGCGACAAGCTGGATTGGTAGATTTCAAATGGCTCTCCTGTAGAACCGGAAGTTCTATTTGTTCTCGGTCTAAAAGTTTTAAAATCAGAAGATTTCAAATCATTAAAGTTTCTTCTTATATCTTGTTTAGTTTGAATCGGAATTACATTTATATCTTTAAAATCCTGCATTTTGTTCGGATTAAAACCAACTTCATCAAATAATTTTCTATAATACTTT